>DASZPH010000048.1:0-231955 GCA_035550375.1 Pirellulales bacterium
ACGTCGCGATCGAATCAACCCGCGCGTGATCAAACGTAAAATGAGCAACTGGGCCAAGAAGACCAACAAACACCGCGATTCTCCCCAACCCACAAAGGACTTCCGTCGATCCATCGTCATGATGAATTGAACGGTATTGGGCCTTGGCCCCACTGCTCTCGGCTAACCCGCGCGGGTTGCTCTTGGCCCGCGACGAACTCGCTGGCTGGATTGGTTCATTCGACCGCTACGCAGGCGGCAAGGGCAGCGCGGACGCGGCCAATTGGCTAAGCATGCACAACGGCGAAAGCATCGTCGTGGACCGCAAGACGGGCAATCCGCGAACCATCTTCGTTCCACAAGCGGGCGTTTGCGTTTGCGGCGGCATTCAACCGGTGATTCTGCATCGCGCCTGGGGAGTTGAACATCGGGAATCCGGCTTGGCAGCGCGCTTGCTTTTGACCTGCCCCCCCGCGCAAGGCGAAGCGCTGGACCGAAGCCGACATTGATCCGATGGCGGAAGCAGAAATCGCACGACTGATTAATCGGCTGTACGACTTGCGACCCACCATCGGCGACGAAGGCGAACCGCGCCCCGTGGTGGTCGGACTGACACACGACGCGAAGACTGCCTGGAAAGCCTACTACAACGACCACGCCCGAGAACAAGCCGACCTGGCCGGCGAGTTGTCGGCCGCATGGTCGAAGCTGGAGGAATACGCGGCCCGGCTGGCGCTGGTAGTTCACTTTGCCCGTTGGGCGGCGGATGATCCTACGTTGGCGAGCGCCGACGTTCTTGATGCGGCCAGTATGGCGGCCGGCATCGCGCTGGTGACGTGGTTCAAGGGGGAAGCGCGTCGGGTGTATGCCCTATTGGCCGAAACGAACGAAGACCGCGACCAACGCCGGCTTGTCGACTGGCTGGAGCTCCGGGGAGGATCGGTGACGCCCCGCGAAGTGCAAATGGGCTGCCGTTGGCTGCGAGAACCCGGCGAGGCGGAAGCGGCATTGGAGCAACTTGTGAAAGCCGGCTGGGGACATTGGGAACCAACACCGCCCGGCCAGCGCGGGCGACCAACGCGGCATTTTCGGTTGTTAACGCCGTCATCCGTCAACGGTAGTCGCGCATTGCCCGGCAGAAACAGCAAATATCGTTGACGTTGACACCGTTGACGACCCCGAGGCACAAGTCGACGACGAGTTGGGGCGAAGTATGAGCGAGGCCGACTTGCTATCGGACCTAGGCCGGCTGGGCATCCGGCTGGAAGCCGACGGCGAGCGACTGCGGCATTGGCCCCGGTCGGCCCTAACGCCCGACCTGCTGGCCCGGCTGCGGACCTACAAGGCCGGCCTATTAGCGATGCTTCGGACCGCGCCCGACGCGCCTCCGACGATGCCCGTGGTTTCGAGCGAAGCCCCGGCGATGCCCGGAACGGCGGTTTGCCGATGCGGTTCGACCACCTGGCAGGACGTGCCGATTCACGACGGGGAATCCGTCCGTCGGGACTGTGACGGTTGCGGTCGGTTTCTCGGCTTCCCGGTTTGGTATGCCGAGGGTACTGGACACAATGACCAGCATCAGGCATGATACCGGGATGGCGAAGAAACAACCCAAGAAACTGACCGACCAATTGCGGCAGGCAATCGACCATTGCGGGCTGACGCGATACGAAATCGCCAAGCAAACGGGCATCGATGAAAGTGCCCTGGCGAAGTTCTACAACGGGCATCGCGGCCTTTCGATGGATGCCTTGAACGCCCTCGGCGAATTCCTCCAACTGACGATTAACATGGGCTGGAAGCCCGGCCAGAAAGGAAAATAAACGATGGCCAGCATCGTACGAGACAAGAACGGCACCCGACGGATTTTGTTCGTCGCTCCCGACGGTAAACGACCGACGATCCGGCTGGGCAAGGTATCACAGCGGATCGCCGATTCCATCAAGCTCAGAATCGAAAACCTGCTGGCCGCCAAGATCGCGAGGCACCCCATCGATGGCCCGACCGCGGAATGGCTGGCCGGCGTTGACGACAAGCTGTATCGGAAGCTGGTCAAGGTCGGGCTGGCGCCGGCCCGCGATGGGGCAACCCCAAAGCCGGCGTCAACGCTGGGGCCGTTTCTGGCCGATTACACCGCGAAGCGGGTGGACGTGAAGCCGGCGACCCGCGAAGTGTGGCAGCAAGTCGTGCGCAACCTGAACGACCATTTCGGGTCGGAGCGAGACATGGCCACCATCACCGAAGGCGATGCCGACGACTTCAAACTGTTCTTGATCCGCGAAGGGCTGGCCACGACCACAGTTCACAAGCGGCTGCAATTCGCGCGGATGTTCTTTCGCGCTGCGAAGCGGCACAAGCTGGTTGCGTTGAACCCGTTTGCCGAAGTGTCGGCCAGCGCGGCAGTTGATGAAAGCCGCCAGCGATTCGTGAGCCAAGATGAAATCAACCGTATTCTTGACGTGTGCGACCCGACGTGGCGAACGATCGTTGCCCTTTGCCGCTACGGCGGGTTGCGGTGCCCCAGTGAGGTCTTATCGCTCCGGCGGCAAGACGTTGACTGGGTACGCGGCCGGATGGCTGTGCGGTCGCCCAAGACGGAGCACCACCCTGGCAAGGCGAGCCGAACCATACCGATCTTTGCCGAGCTTCGCCCCTATCTCTTTGAAGCTTTCGAGCTCGCGCCGGAGGGGACGGAATACGTTGTGGGGGGCGGGTATCGCGAAGCATCGAACACGCCGAGCGGCTGGCGGAATTGCAATCTGCGGACACAGTTTGAGCGCCTGGTGAAGCGGGCCGGCCTAGAACCGTGGCCGCGGCTGTTTTACGCCTTGCGGGCGAGCCGAGAGACGGAGCTTGCCCAGACGTTCCCTTTGCACGTCGTCACCGCCTGGCTGGGGAACACTCCGCGCATCGCCATGAAGCACTACTTGCAGGTCACCGACGGCGACTTTGAGAGGGCCGTTGGGGGCGACCAAAAAGCGGTGCAAAAAGCGGCGCACGTTCCTGCCAAAGCGGTGCAAAACGCGGCGCAGCACGCTGCCGCCGGCGATCGCACAGCATCGCACAATCGAGCGCAAGCTAAAGGCCATCAACCGGTTGGGGCGATGGCCTGCGATTCCATGCGAAAGTGTACGAATGAACAGAACGGAGAGGACAGGATTCGAACCTGCGGACCAGTTTCCCGGTCACGGGTTTAGCAAACCCGCGCTTTAGACCACTCAGCCACCTCTCCTGAAATGAACAGGCCCCGCACCGTGACGATTGTTGTGGTCAATCAGCGGAGCCTGATCAAAGCGATTCTATGCATTAACGTCAGACCTGCAAGAGATAACCGCTGGCAATCTCTGGCACCCGCAAAGATGACCAGAAGTTCCTCCCGCTGCCGCCGCGGTCAGCCGGCCTTTTTTAGGGTATACATAAGGCGTGAGTTGCCAAGCGCGTCGCGTTCCGTGGGATTCTCTTGGAGGGAAACGGGGTGGGAATGCCGAGGTTTCCGAAGTTTAGCTTGCTTCTCGTGCTGTGGGCGACCGGAGCACCGGCGGCCGAAACCGTCGCCAGCAGCGTGCTCTCTTCGATTACGGCAACCGACCTTCGCCGTCACGCCGAACGGCTGGCGGACGACACGCTGGAGGGTCGCGAGGCGGGCAGCCGCGGCGGACAGGCGGCGGGCCACTATCTAGGCCGCGAATTCCAGCGTCACCAACTTGCCGGCGGCGTCGCGTCACGCAGCTATTATCAGACGTTCGGATCGCAATATCGCAACCTGCTCGGCCTCCTGGAAGGGAGCGACCCGCAACTCCAGAAGGAAGTGATCCTCGTCGGCGCCCATTACGACCACGTGGGCTACGGGAACGCGCAGAACAGCTACGGACCGACCGGCTACATCCATAATGGAGCCGACGACAACGCCAGCGGCGTAGCCGGCCTGTTGGAACTGGTGGAGGCTTTCTCCCGGCTCGAAGCGCGTCCCAAGCGGTCGATCCTGTTCGCCTTGTGGGACGGAGAAGAGAAGGGACTGCTTGGCTCCGAACATTGGGTGGCACACCCCACCGTTCCCCTCGATCGTGTCCGCCTGGCCATCAATCTCGACATGATCGGCCGCCTGCAGCGCAACCGGGTCGAAACGTTTGGGATTCGCAGCGGGTACGGGTTGCGGCGACTCATCAGCCTGAACAACGCCGACACCGATCTGGCGTTCGACTTCTCCTGGACGATGCGTGAAGACAGCGACCATTACTCGTTCTACAAACGCAGCGTGCCCGTGCTCATGTTTCACACCGGGCTCCACTCCGATTACCATCGCCCTAGCGACGACGTCGAGAAGCTCGATTTTCCCGGCATGGAGCGAATCGTACGGCTCTTGTTTGGCGTGGTTTACGACGCGGCCACCGAGCCGCGAATGCTTGGGTTCCGACCCGCCTCAAAGAAAGAGACCTCGGAGACGCAGCAGCAACGCGAGCGGAGGTCGCCGCCCCCGCCAGGCAGGTTGGGTATCGTCTGGGAGGGGGCCGACGAGGGCCAGGGATCAGGTCTGCGGGTCGTCCAGGTGACGCCGGAGTCGGCGGCGGCGCGGGCGGGTGTGCGCGTGGGCGATCGGCTGCTGCGTTTCGCCGGCCACGACCTTGGCCGACAGGACGTCACCGTCGACCTGCGCGGACTCGTGTTGGCCGCCAGAAATCCGGTCACAATCACGGTCGCCCGCAGCGGCATCGCGCAACCGTTGGACCTGACGGTACAGCTTGCCGGTGAGCCGGTGCGGTTGGGCGTCTCGTGGCGAACCGACGATGCCGAACCACAGGCGGTTGTGGTGACCCGCGTCGTACCCGGCTCGCCCGCCGCGCAAGCGGGAATTCAAGTCAACGACCGGCTCTACCAGGTCTCGGGGCAGCCCTTCACGGGCGAGGCGGAATTCCGCCGGTTGGTCTCCGAAGTCGAGGGCGACACGCTCGATCTTGTGGCCGAACGGCAGGGACGCATAAGAACCGTATCGGTCAGGCTGCTCCCCTCCGTCGGGATGGAGTTTTAGGGGGACAACATAATACGGGCAGACGGCGTGTGCCCGCAACTTGAACCCCTCGAAGCTGCCGGGCTGCTTGCTTCCGCCGCTGCAACGGCTAGAATCTCGGCCGGACAGCATGGCGTCCCGATCGCGTTCTTCCACACCGCGTTCTTCCCCACCTGGAGGTGCCTTCGATGAAGGATTTCCCGCACGCCGAGCAGGCCGAGCGGCCTGACTCCGCGTTCAGCCGCCGGGCCTTTCTCCGCGGCTCCGGCGCCGCCGCAGCCGCCACCGCACTCGCTACCGGCCCCGTCGAGGCCGCCGAAGAGAAGCAGCCGAAAATCGCCAGCGGGCAGGGTACCAGCAAGATCAAGCTTATCGTCAACGGCAAGAGCCAAGAGGTCGAAGTCGAAACCCGCGCCACGTTGCTCGACGTGCTGCGCTATCAGCTCGATCTAACGGGTGCCAAACCGGTCAGCATCGACGAGACGAGCGGTGCCTGCACCGTGCTCCTCGACGGCAAGCCGATTAGCGCCAACACGAAGCTGGCCATGCAGTGCGAGGGGAAGCGAATTCAAACCGTCGAGAGCCTGGGCGGCGAAAAACCCGACGCCGTGCCGCTCGCCTTTGTGAAGCACGACGCCATGCAGTGCGGGTTTTGCACGCCCGGCTTCGTCGTGGCCGTGCGGACGTTTCTGGACAAGAACCCCAAGGCGACTGAAGCCGAGATTCGACAGGGGCTCAACGGCAACATCTGCCGTTGTGGCACCTACGCCAACGTGATTCAAGCTGTCATCGACGTGGTGAAAGGAGGCAAGAAATGATTGCCTACAGTTGGCCCAAATTTGGTGAAGCCTCGGTTATCGGCAAAGAGCACGACCGCATCGACGGCCTGGAAAAGGCGACGGGGGCGGCCAAATACACCTACGACGTCAATCCCAAGGGGATGCTCTTCGCCAAGATTCTTGGCTGCCCGCACGCTCACTGCAAGATCAAGTCGATCGACATTAGCTCGGCCGAGAAGATGCGGGGGGTCCATTCGGTCCTGGCGATCAAGAAAGAAGGGGACGAGATCCGCTGGCAGGGCGACGAGATCGCCGTCGTGGCGGCGGAGACCGAAGCCGGTGCGAGCGAGGCGCTCAAGTTAATCGACGTCGAGTACGACCTGCTCGAGGTCTTCGTCGCCGACGACGACCTGGAGGCTGCTGAGAAAGCCAAGCGTACCCAGGGCGCGGGCGAAGACATCAAGGTGGAGGACGAGCCGGAAGACAACGTCGACGAAGACGAGTTCAACGTGGCCGAGCTCGAGCGCCAGTTCAAGGAAGCCGCCGCGGTCGTTGAAGGCTATTACGGCGTGCCCGTCATCACCCACATGTGCCTGGAGCCGCACGGCTCGACCTGCTACTGGGACGGCGACAAGCTCATCGCCTACCTTTCGACGCAGAACGTTTCAGGCACGGCGGCTCAGTTCGCCGCGCCGCTGGAAATCACCGCCAGCGACGTGACCGTGAAATGCGATTTCATCGGCGGGGGTTTCGGCAGCAAGTTCGCCCCCGATTCCTGGGGCGTCCTCTGCGCGCAGTTGGCCAAGAAGACCGACCGCCCCGTCAAGCTGATGCTTGACCGCGACCAGGAACTCAAGGTCGCGGGTAACCGCCCCTCGGGCTTCATCAAGGTGAAGATTGGCGCCGACAAGGAGGGACTCGTCACGTGCTGGGATTCGGTGCACTGGGGAACTGCCGGCGCGAAACCGGGAGGCGTGAGCAAGCAAGTCGTTCCCTACGTGCTCGTACCGAAGAACTATCGCCGCAAGCAGGTGTCGATTATCACCGATACGGGGCCCGATCGGGCCTGGCGGGCGCCCAACCATCCGCAGGCCTGCGCCTTGAGCCAGACGGCGCTCGACGACATCGCAGCCAAGCTCGGCCTCGACAGTTACGACGTGTTCATGACCAACCTGGTTAACGCCACGCCTAAGAAGGGCGACGCGAGCATGGCGGAAACCTACCGCGAGCAGATGGAGCTGGCGGCCAAGCTGATCGACTGGAAGGCGAAGTGGCACCTCCACGGCAAAGGGCAGGCGAAGGGAGACGTGGTGACCGGCCTCGGCATGGCGCTGCACACCTGGGGCGGCGGCCCGTTCAAAGGAAGCTGCCTGGTTAAGGTTCATCCGGACGGCGCCGTTGAAACCTACCTCGGCAGCCAGGACCTCGGCACGGGCACCCGCACGGTGATCGCGTCGGTCATCGCCGAAACGTTCGGCCTGCCGTTGTCGACGGTCAAGGTCAACATCGGCAGCTCGGCCTATCCGGAGGCCAATCCTTCGGGCGGCAGCATCACGGTCGGCAGCGTCTGCGAGACCAGCCGCCGCGCGTCGCAAGAAGCACTCGACAAAATCTTTGAACTGGCCGCTAAGAAGCTGGAAGTCGAGGCCGACAAACTCGAAGCCAAGGAGGGGCGCATCCAGGTTGTCGGCGACCCCAAGAAGAGCCTCACCTGGCAGCAAGCTTGCCGTCTGCTCGGCATGAACGCTCTGGAGGTCACCGGTAAATTCGACCCGGCGACCGTGAGAAACAGCCCTCTGTCCAGTTCGCAGGTGGGGGGCGTGCAAATGGCCGAAGTGGCCGTCGACCGGCGCACCGGCGTGGTGAAGATGAAGAAGTTCGTCGCCGTGCAGGACATGGGGCTGGTCATCAATCCCAAGACGGCCAAGAGCCAGATGTACGGCGCGGTGATCATGGGAATCGCCTATGCTCTGTTTGAAGAACGCATCATGGACACCAAGACGGGCACGTTCATCAATGCCGAGCTGGCTGACTACAAGCTGCCGCGGTTAGGCGACGTGGGAGACATCGTCGTGGAAATCTGGCAACCCGAAAGCGAATACCAGCGTGGTGTCGTCGGCCTGGGCGAGCCGCCGGTAATCAGTCCCGGCGCGGCCATCTCCAACGCCGTCTGCAACGCGCTGGGCGTTCGCGTTCCGGTCCTGCCGCTCACGCCCAAACGTGTGCTGGATGCGATCAAGAAAGGAGGGAAGGCCTGATGAAAGCTTTCGATTTTGCCTCACCCGTCTCCGAGGCCGGCGTGGTCGGGCTCTTGTCAGGTGAACCGGGCCAGACCGAGATTTTGGCCGGTGGCACCGACCTCGTTCCACTGATGAAGAAGATGCTCGCGACGCCCGACCGCGTGGTGAACATCATGGAGGTCGCCTCCTTGCGGGGAGTGTCGGCTGATTCGCTCGCGGTGACGATCGGCGCGACGACCACCTTGGACGACGTGCTGGGAGCTCCCGAGCTGGATGATTACCCGGCGATCAAGCAGGCCATCGGCGGGATCAACGCCATGCAGCTTCAAGGACAAGGCACGATCGGCGGCGAGCTGTGCCAACGGCCCCGCTGCTGGTATTTTCGCAACGGCTACGGCTTGCTCGCCAATCGCGGACGGCTGGTAGTCGAAGGCGACAATCGCTACCACGCGATCTTCGCCAACGACGGGCCTGCCAAATTCGTGCATCCGTCCCGGATCGCCCCGGCACTCATCGCTCTTGGAGCTACGCTGCGCGTGGTTGGGCCCGGACCGCAAGACGAGGTGCTGCTGCCGGTCGCCGAGTTCTTCCGCGCGCCGCGGCACGAAGGGCAGCGTGAGAACGTTCTGGCTCCCAACCAGTTGCTCACGCACATCCTGCTGCCGACGGCCGACGGGGTCGCGAACGCCACCTACGAAGTGCGGCACGGCGAGGGGCCCGACTATCCTCTGGCGTCCGCGGCGGTTGCGCTGCAGATGTCGGGTGGAATTGTGACCGGCGCCAACGTCGTGCTCGGCCACGTGGCGCCGACGCCCTGGATTTCGCACGAGGCGGCGCAGGCCGTCCTCGGCTGGCCGGTCAACACGCAGACGGCCCGCGTGGCCGGCGAAGCGGCCGTGGCTCGCGCCACGCCCCTGAAAGACAACGAGTACAAAGTGCAACTCGCCAGCGTCGCGGTCGAGCGGGCCCTGCTGCTCGCCGCCGGGCTTCCCCTCGAAGGTTTTTGAGACAGAGATCCCTACTATGACAAACCTGGACGTTCAGCCGGCGGATCCTCTGAAACAACCCGCCTGCCAACATCTGCTTTCCAAGGGGATGTACGTGACGGGCACGCTCGATCCCGAAGTCGACACGGGCGTGATGGGCGACGGCTATTGCTGGTGCGCCAAGACCCAGCGCCAGCTAGGCCCCGACAACGCCTTCGTCAACCGCGCCACGTGCATCTCCGGCCGGAGCTGCTACCTGGAACGGTAGACGGCACAGGAAGTGACCCCCATCGAGACCGTTGGCCGCGCGCGTTCAAAGCCTCGGCGGTAACGTCTATTCCCCCGCCGGCACGATCTTGTACGCGCTGCCTTCGCGGCGAAAGGTCAACCGCGCGGGTTTGAGGGCCGCGGCCAGCAACTCGTCGAGAGTTGCTTGTTCCACGCTGAACGAAACACGCACATCGAGGCTCAAGTTGGCCTGCTCCAGCGCCTCTTCGTCGACGAGAAGTTCGTGCGTCACTTGCTCACGCAACTTGTCAAGTATGGCGGACAACGGTTGGGCCTGCACCCGCAAAGTATAAACCTCGGTGCTCGGCGCCGGCTTGGGCTTCTTGATTTGCGCGAGCAGCTCATGGTCCTCCACCCGTCCGCGCACCAGGACTTTGCCCCTCGCCACCTCGATCTGAGCGTCGGGCGCGAGCCCTTTCCACTTTTCCGCGAGCGCCTCCGGCTGCTTGCCGCCTGGGTAGGCCCGCTCAAGAACGACCGCACCCACGATCGGCACAAGACGCACGTGCGCCGCATCGACGATTTCGAACGTCAGATCGAACTCGTTGAGGATGAGCGTCAGCCGGTCGGTCCAGCTCAAGCCTGGCAAATCGGCGGCGGGCCAGAGGTCGTGGCCGATCAGATCGATCGATTCCATGTCGACCTTCGCTTCCGCCGCGAGCGCGGCCACCAGGCTGCGCGGCTCGGTCAGAGCCTCCCAAGACAGGCGAGCCTCTCGCTGGAAGACGGCCCGATTCTTCGCCGAAGTACGGGCCTCGGCGGCACGCAGCGCGGCCAGAGTCCGCAATCTTGAAGCTGCCACGGGAGGGCCGACATAAGCCAGCGGTCCCAACCAGCCCACTCCAGCATCCATTTTCTCCGCAACCCGCTGCAAGATGGTCTCGAAGGGCATCCGGCCGGCCGTGAAGTCGATCGGCTGTCCTGGATCAATCCGCCGGTCGAGCAAAACGGCGATTCGCTGTGCCTTGGACAGATCGGCCAAAGCGTCTCGCAGCGGCGCCGCCGACCAGCTCAGGCTTGCCGGTTGCTGCCGCTGACGCGCAAGGTCGTCGCCCGTTAGCCATGCCGTGCCCGAGGGAACGTCCGCTGGGGACTTTGCTGGCGGAACCGTCAGCACGGCGGCCGCCAGTCCGAGTCGGATCAGACGCCATGCCGGGCGGAGAGGATGCTCACACATACGTCCTATTGTCTGGCGGCCCGCGGTCGCAGGGAAGCGTTTTTTGAGAGACCGGGGGAACACGGCGACTTGTGGCTACCCAAACGTCCACAAATTGCCGATTTTGAAGCCCGGCTTCGGATTTTGCCGGGTTGCAGGGTAATCGTCTGGACTTTCCCGACCACCACGGCCGATTGCTAAGAACAATCCAAGGACGGGCGAACGGCACGGATGCCATGTGCTTTTTCGCCGACCGTCAGCAGCGTGGGGCTCTCGGGTCAGGGGCCTGAGCCAAGGGAGCACCTTCCTGCTGGCGGTTTTTTTTGCGCCGACGGTCTGTATTCCGTCCCCGCGCTTTGCGTTGCATCCCGAGCCGATCTGGGCCAAAATCGAGAACGGTCGATCCGTCCTCGTTATGGCCTGCCGATGCACGACTTCGTTTCCGAGCCGCTTGCGTTGTCCGCTCGAAGGGGCATCGGCATACGGTTGCCGACCCTTGCCGCGCTGGTTTGCAGCTCGGTTTTATGTAGCGTTGCTTTGGGCCAGTCTGCGCCGACGCCGACGCAAGTCGATTTCGGACGCGACATCCAACCTCTTTTGGCCAAGCGGTGCTTCGCCTGCCACGGTCCGGACAAGGGCGAAGGCGGACTGCGTCTGAACCAGCGCGACACGGCGCTGGCCCAACTCGATTCCGGCGCGCACGCCCTCGTACCCGGCGAACCCGATCGCAGTGAGCTTCTGCGGCGTATCACCTCTGCAGACGAAGGCGAGCGAATGCCTCCCGAGGGCAAACCCCTGGAAGCAGAGCAAGTGGCCCTCATTCGCCAGTGGATCGCCGAGGGGGCCAGGTGGGAGGAGCATTGGGCGTTTCAGCCCCTCATGCAGCCACGCGTGCCGGAGGTGGCCGGGCGCGAGTGGGTACGCAATCCGATCGACGCCTTTATCCTCAGCCGCCTTGAGCAAAGCGGTTTGCAGCCGGCTCCGCCGGCCGACCGCGCGGCCCTCATTCGACGCGCCTACTACGATCTCACCGGGTTGCCGCCGACGCCCGCCGAGGTGGGCGATTTTCTGTCGGACCCGTCGCCTGATGCTTACGAACGGCTTGTCGACCGCCTGCTCGCGTCGCCGCAATACGGCGAGCGGTGGGCGAGGCACTGGCTGGACACCGTGAGGTACGCCGAGACGAACAGCTTCGAGCGGGACGGCGCCAAACCCCACGCCTGGCGTTACCGCGATTACGTCATCCGGTCGTTCAACGGCGACAAGCCCTACGATCAATTCATCCGCGAGCAGCTCGCGGGGGACGAAATGTCGCCCGGCACCACCGAGGGACTGATTGCCACGGGCTTTTATCGCCTCGGCCTGTGGGACGACGAGCCGGCCGACCGGTTGCAGGCACAGTTCGACTCGCTTGACGATCTCGTGACGACCACCGGGCAGGTCTTTCTTGGCCTCACGGTCAACTGTGCTCGCTGCCACGACCACAAGATCGACCCGATTCCGCAGCGCGACTACTACCGCCTGCTCGCCTTCTTCCACGGCATCAAACCGATGACGACGGTTGGGCCAAACATCGAGCAACCGTTGTTCGCCACCGGGGCTGATCGGCTGGCCTACGAGCGTAGCTTGCAACAGCGCGAAGAGCGGCGAAACGAGCTGCAGGCGCGGGTCACGGAGTTGCAAAACGAATTCATCGCGGCCTACAGCAAATCGAGGAAGGCCGACGAGCTGGCCCTGACCGACATCGACGACCTGGAGTATCGCTTTTACCGGGACCACTGGGAACGGCTCCCCGATTTCGAGCAGATCAAGCCCGAAACGGTCGGCACGATCGACGGCGGCCGCTTCGACATCGGTTTGGCTACGCGCGAGAGCGATTTTGGTTTCGTGTTCACGGGAATGCTCAAGGTGCCGGCCGACGGCGAATACACCTTCACGGTCGACTCCGACGATGGCTCCAGGCTTTGGGTCGGTGGGCAGGCCATCCTGCATTACGACGGTATTCACGACGTAGGCGATCCCCAACAGGCAAGCGTCTCGCTGAAGCAGGGCCTGACGCCAATCCGCCTGGAGTACTTTCAGGCGGGGGAGGGACGCGGGCTGAGGGTCTCCTGGAGCGGGCCGGCATTCGGGCCGCGATTGCTATCCGACGAGGGGACGCCGCGGCTCAGAGAGCGTGAATTCCCCAAACTGGTCCGTTCCAAGGCAGCCGAGTTGCTCGGTGAGCCGTGGTACGCTCACTACCAGGAGCTTGTGAGCGAGCTCCAGCGGTTGAAGCGCGAAGCGCCGCCGGCCGATTACGCCCTCAGTGTCACCGAGGTTCCGGATCCGCCGCCGACGTTCGTTCTGTTACGCGGCAACGCGCACGTGCCGGGTGAGAAGGTCGAGCCGGGATTTCCGTCGGTCGTTTCCAGCGGGTCGCCCACGTTGCCCGCCAGCTCCGCCGGTCGAGCAACCTCCGGGCGCCGCTCGGTCCTCGCCGACTGGATCGCCTCGCCCGACAACCGGCTCACGTCCCGCGTCATGGTCAACCGGATCTGGCAGCACCACTTCGGCCGCGGCATCGTCCGCTCCCCCAACAATTTCGGCTACCTGGGCGAACGGCCGACCCATCCGGAGCTGCTCGACTGGCTGGCCGGCGAGTTCGTCGACGGCGGCTGGCATATCAAGCCGTTGCACCGGCTGATCATGCTCTCCAGCGCATACCGCATGTCGTCTCGGGCCGAACCGGAGGCTCTGGCGAAGAACGCTTTGCGTGATCCGGGCAACGACCTTTTCTGGCGATTCAACATGCGGCGGCTAAGCGCGGAGGAGCTGCGCGACTCCATGCACGCGGTCACGGGCCGTCTTAACCGGCGAATTTACGGACCAAGCTACTATCCGAAACTCTCGGCCGAGGTGATGGCCACGCAATCGGCGCCCGGCAACGGTTGGGGCGACTCGCCGCCCGAGGAACAGGCACGCCGCAGCATTTATATCCACGTCAAGCGTTCGTTGATCACGCCGCTTCTCGCCGACTTTGATTTTCCCGACACCGACGCGAGCTGCGAGGCGCGCTTCGTCACCACCCAACCGGCGCAGGCTCTGGGGATGCTGAACGGTGATTTTGCACACGAGCAAGCGGTCCATTTTTCCGAGCGGCTACTGCGCGATGCGGGGAGCGAGCCGACGGCTCAGGTACGGCTGGCCTTGCGGCTGGCGCTGGCTCACGAACCTACCGCGACGAGCATCGTCCGCGGCGTGACGCTGGTTGAACAGATCCAGAAGGAATACGGTCTCGACTCTCGGCGAGCACTCGACTACTACTGTCTGCTCGTGCTAAACCTGAACGAATTCGTCTATCTGGACTAGCACCCGAGCCCGTCTTTAACAGGTTAAGAATCTGATGCCGCTTCAACCCAGCGAAAACGCTTTCACCACCGATTTTGACTTGCGTGGCCGGGTCGCCCTGGTGTCCGGCGCGGCCAGCGGCATGGGGCGGGCCATGGCGCTCGCCCTGGCCGAGTACGGTGCCGACCTGATGATCGCCGACCGTAACGGGGAGGGTCTGGAACGGACTGCGGAAACCATCTCCCGCTTCGGACGCCGGGCGATATGCGTGCGCTGCGACGTCTCCCAGCCCGATCAGGTGGGATCGATTTTCGGGCAACTCGACCGTGAGTTCGGTCAGATCGACTTTCTCGGCAACGTGGCCGGCGACGGAATTCTGGGCCGGCCGGAAGATCTGAGCATCGACGACCTCAAGCAGGTGCTTCAAAACCTGGTCGTCGGCCGCTTCTGCATGTGTCAGGAAGCCGGCCGGCGAATGTTGGCCCGCGGCCGCGGCAGCATCGTCAATATCGGCTCGCTGGCGAGCCTGACGGCGCTGGGCCGCGGCCATATCGCCTATAGCATGGCCATGGGGGCGGTGGTGCAAATGACGCGCGAACTGAGCACCGAGTGGTCATCGTCGGGCGTGCGGGTGAACGCCATCTTGCCGGCTCAGGTGCTCAACGCCGGCCTGGAAGAGCGCATGCGGGCCGACCCCAGCCTGCGGCAAACTTTTTTGCGGGGAATTCCGGCGGGGCGGTTCGGCCATCCCGACGACATCCGGGGGCTGACGGTCCTCCTGGCGTCGGACGCTTCGAGCTGGATTACCGGCGCGCTGATTCCTATGGACGGCGGAAATCTGGCGCTCAACGGCGGCGGCAGCGTGCGAGTCAAATAAGGAGCACGCGGGTTGTTCAGCGGCCGCCGCTGGGCGCAGCACGAGGCGAAAAGCCTGGGGTGGTCACAAGGCCCCATGTTGAAATCGGGGCGTGGCACAAGTATGTTCGGGCGACCGGGCAATTTACTTTTTTCGGCGCATTCCCATGGCCAAGATCCCTTTCGCAGCCGAGCAGAGCTCGTCGGAGCCCGCCACCCCGGCGCGCCCTCGGACCGTGACCGACACTGTGCGTCAGGCGCTCTATCGCACGATGCAGCTTATCCGCAGATGTGAAGAGCAACTGGCCCGCTGTCATCAGCGAGGATTGATTCATGGGGCGTGCCATACCTACGTCGGCCAGGAGGCGATCGCATCCGGCGTCTGCGCCCACCTGCGCGAAAGCGACGTCGTGTTCAGCACGCACCGAGGGCACGGGCATGCGCTGGCCAAGGGACTGACGCCCCGTGAGCTGATCGCCGAGCTGTTCGGGCGCGAAACCGGCTGCTCGCGAGGTCGAGGAGGGAGTATGCATCTGTTCGCTCCTGAGATCGGCCTGATGGGAACCACGGGTATCGTGGGCCCCAACATCCTCCAGGCAGTTGGAGCCGGGTACAGCTTCAAACTGCTGAAGAGCGATCGCGTGGCGGTCGCTTTCTTTGGCGACGGGGCGGTCAACAACGGTGCCTTCCATGAGGGGCTCAACCTCGCCAGCATCTGGAAGCTGCCCGTGTTATTCGTCTGCGAGAACAATCAGTATGCCACCGAAGTGCCGTTCGATTACGCCAGCGGAATCCCCGACGTCGGCCGTCGCGCGGCCGATTACGGAATGACCGGTTTCGAGGTCGACGGCAACGACGTGGTGTCGATCTACGAGGTGGCGGAAGAAGCGATCTCGCGCGCCCGTGCGGGCGCGGGACCGACGCTGCTGGAATGCAAGACGTATCGCACGCGGCCGCACGCCGAAGGAATGGGCGATTTCAGCTACCGCACCCGCGACGAAGTCGAACAGTGGAAAACCCGCTGCCCGATCAAGCGGTTGCGGGACGGGTCGGGCGTCGCGGACGACGCCGTTTTGCGGCGGCAATTTGAGGCCATCGACAAAGAGATCGAAGAGCTCGTAGACGCCGCGCAGCGCGAGGCGGAGCACGCCGCGTGGCCTGAGGCCTCGGCCGCCACGCGACACGTTTATTGCGAAGAACCGGCCCATGTGCCGCAGGCCCCCCCGCCCGACGCCCGACAGACCACATTTGTCGAGGCCACCCGCGAAGCGCTGGAACACGAAATGGGGCGCAATCCGCGGATCTTCGTTCTGGGCGAGGGCATCGGACGGCGTGGGGGCAACTTTCGCACGACGGAGGGGCTGTACGACCTCTTCGGTCCCGCCCGGTTATGCGATACGCCCATCAGCGAGCGGGGCTTCGTCGGCTTGGGCTGCGGGGCGGCCATGACCGGGGCCCGGCCGGTGATCGACTTCATGTTCATTGACTTCATCAACGATGCCTTCGGCGAGATGGTGAACCAGATCGCCAAGATGCAGTACATGAGCAGCGGCCGTTTGCGGATGCCGATTCTGCTCCGCGGCTGCATTGGCATCGGCCATTCGGCGGCCACCCACCATTCGAGCAGCTTCTACTCGATTTACGGCCATATCCCCGGCTTGCGAGTCGTCGTTCCGTCGACCCCCTACGACGCGAAGGGGCTGTTCTTGCGAGCCTTGCGATGCCACGACCCGGTGCTCTTTCTGGAGCACCGCGAGCTGATGGCCCTCAAGGGACCTGTGCCCGACGAGCCCTACGAGATCGAATTTGGGCGGGCCTCGGTCGTCCGTGCAGGCAGCGACGTGACCGTCGTCGCCCTGGCGCTGATGGTCCACCGGGCGCTGGCGGCGGCGGAGAAACTGCAAACCGAGGGGATCTCCGTCGAGGTCATCGACCCGCGCACGGTGTCGCCCCTCGACATCGACACGGTCCTCAAATCGGTGGCCAAGACGGGCCGGTTGCTGATCGTCGATGAAGAATATGGTCCGTGCAGCGTGGCGTCGGAAATTGCGGCGCATGTCGCCGACGCCGGTTTCGATGAGCTTGACGCCCCGATCAAACGCTTGAACGGGGCCTTTGCCCCCACCCCCTACAGCCCTCCTTTGGAAGCCGCCGTGACGCCTCAGACCGAGGACATTCGCCGGGCACTCATGGATTTGGCGAAAGAATGATCGAAAGAGGCTTCCGGGAGAGAAAGCTCTTGTTCGTCTTTTACCCCTGAGCCCTTGTCGCTCCATACGCAGGCCATCTGGCGCTCGGTCAGATCGGCACCTGGTTCCACATCATGATCGAAATTACGGTTCCCCGACTCGGCTGGTCCATGGAAGAGGGCTCTTTCTCCGAATGGCTGAAGCGCGACGGCGAATGGGTGGAAAAAGGGGATATGCTGTTCGTCCTTGAGAGCGACAAGGCGGCGCAAGAGATTGAGTCGTTCGACGCGGGTGTGCTCCGCATCGGACCCGCCGGACCCAAGCCCGGCGACACGGTCCGCGTGGGCCAGGTAATCGGTTACCTGCTGGGCCGTGATGAACCGCGGGAGTTGCCCGCCGCGGCGGAGCTTGAGACGGGCGGCGTGTCTGCGACCAATCCCCAGCCCGTCAGTCTCTCACCAGCCCCGGCGCCTGCCGCCACGCCGTTCAACTTGCGAGAGACGACTCTCGTGCATCCCGAGACGATGTCTGCCACCGGCGAGCCTCGCCGGAGCGAGCAACCGTTCGCGAGCCCTCGCGCCCGGCGCGCCGCCAGCGAACAAGGCGTCGACTGGCGAACCTTGACCGGCACGGGCCGACGAGGGCGGATACGCGAGCGAGACGTGCTTGCGGCCCGCGCGAGCGGCCACCTCTTTGCGGACAAGCGCGACGAGCGAGGTGCGCAAGGAGCGGGCGACAAGGCTCTTTCGATCTCAGCAACGCGGCGGGCGATTGCCGAACGGATGGTCGCCAGCGTGCGTTCGACGGCGCCCGTCACGCTCACCGCCAGAACCAACGCCCTGAACCTGGTCAACCTCCGCAGCCAGTTCAAAGCGGCGGCCTCGGGCGACCCGGTTCCGGGCGTCACCGACATCGTCGTGAAGCTGGCGGCGATCGCGTTGCGGCGGCACCCCGAAATCAACTCCCGCTGGCAGGACGACAAAATCGTCCATCTGGCCGAAATCAGCATCGGTCTCGCCGTCGATACCGAGGCCGGCCTGCTGGTGCCCGTCATTCGCTCGGCCGACAGAATGAGCTTAAGAGAAATCGCCACCCAGTCGCGCAGCCTGGTTGACAAGGCCCGTCATCGTCGCCTCTCCGCCGAGGAGTTGCGCGGGGGTACATTTACCGTCAGCAACTTAGGGGCGTACGGGATCGACGCGTTTACGCCGATCATCAATCCGCCAGAAACGGCCATCCTCGGCGTCGGCTCGATCCGCCGCGAAGCGATCGTGCTCGACGACGACCGCATCGTGCCGGGCGAAACGCTGACCTTGAGCCTGACGTTCGACCATCGCGCCGTGGACGGCGCCCCCGCGGCCCGGTTTCTGCAAACCTTGAGAAACTTGATCGAAAACCCGGCCGCCTGGCTGGTCGGCTGACGGCTCCTCGGGGTCCCGCGCCCGGTTTGAATTCGTCGGAACGGCCGCACTTGTGGCTTGCGACGCGCCGTGGTTATGCTGCGAAAGCATTACAAGAGAGATCCCTTTCGATGATCCCCACACTTTTTTCCGTCAGCTACGCCGGCTACTGGGGCCAGCATCGGCTGTCGCTGACCGATTTCGTCCGCAAGGCCGCGGCCCTCGGATACTCGGCCGTCGAGATCAGCGGCAAGCGTCCGCACCTTTCGCCGCTGGATACCGACGATGAGGCGCTCCACGAACTGCGGTCTACGGCGCAGGGCGCGGGGGTCGAAATCGCCACGATCGCCGGTTACACGGATTTCACGGCCGGCAGGAGCACCCCCGAAGTGCCCTATGTCGAGTTGCAGCTTGCCTACATCGATCGTCTGGCGAGAATGGCCCAGACGCTCGGAGCCAAGATCGTGCGGGTCTTCAGCGGTTACTCGCCCGAGGCGTCCAATTACCAGGCCGACTGGGACAAGTGCGTTAAAGCCCTCTTCGAGGCGGCGGGGTTGGCCGCCAGTTACGGCGTGACGCTCGGATTGCAGAATCACCATGACCTTGGCCTGGCCGTCGACGGCTTTGAAATGTTGCTCGACGACGTCCGTCATGCCAACCTCAAAGCAATGTTCGACCCCTGGTCGGTGGCCTTGGTGGGGGGCGACCTCTACCAGTCGGCCCGGCGGTTGGCGCCCCGGATGGTACAAACCACGCTGGCTGACTACCTGCGGATCGAGCGTTTTGCCTACGAGCCCTCGCTGGTGAACTATCGCCGGCTCGAACCGCCCACGGTTCGCGCCGTGCCGTTGGGCGAAGGCTTCGTCGATCTCGACGCTTTCTTCGCCGGTCTGAAGGAGGGCGGTTTTGACGGCTACGTGGCCTACGAGATGTGCTCGCCGCTGCGCGGGGGCGGCGGCGAGGCGAACCTCGACGCGGCCGCCAGCACAAGTTTGGCCAAAATCCGGCAGCTCATCGGGTAGTTACCAAGGCGCGGTCAGGGCTCCGCTTTCAGGCATTGGAGGGCGAAAGTGACATCCGCTGATCGCGAGCTTGAGCTCATAGCCAACTTCTCGCCTCGTTCTGCGCCAGGATGACCCTTGTGGGGTGAACTGCTCTTGAGGCCATCACCCGCGGCCGGTGGCGGATGGTCCGAGCCCTGCCTCTTTCCGGCCACGCATTCCCGTGCGGGGCAGCCGGCGATCACGATGTAAGCGCATCAGCCACCGCGCCGTGTGAATCGGTAGCGAGAGCGGGGCGCGTCGCGCAATGCGATTTCGAACAGCGAGCCGCGTAAGCTTGATGATCTCGGCGGCCACCGCGTCAAACTGATCCGCCTTTCATCACGCAGCTATTTCTTCGACGACTTCTTCTTGGGCGGAACTTTGCCGCCCTTTTTCCTGGCTTTGGAGAGACCAATCGCAATGGCCTGCTTGCGGCTCTTGGCTTTGCTCTTCTTGCCGCTCCGCTGCGTTCCCTTCTTGGTCTTGCTCACCGCTTTTTTCACTTCTCGCTTTGCCGTCGAACCGTACTTTGCCATTTGGAAGATTCCCTGTGCTGTCGGATTCTGCCCCACGCTCTGGCGCCCAGTGCAATCGTGATGCCCAGGCCCCGCTGCTTGTGAACTGGCCACGATTCCCCACCAAGACTGAGACTAAGACGCATTTTGGTTGGACTGACCGATCTCCAAACCTATCTTGCGGCATGGACCTTGCAGAAGGTCGCCGAGCCTGGAGGGTGCGCCGCAATTTGGAGATTTATCGAGAAATCCGCCGTCGAATCGCGGCCGCCATCGATTCGCTCTCCTCACCTTCCTTTTTCTAATCGCTTTACCCGTGAGTGCGTATCGATCGATGCGACTCACCGTGGCGGCGATCGACAAGGGGGTATTCGCGATCAGGAAGACGATCCGCGGCACAAAGAAAGATCGCCTTGGTGGCGACGTCGCGTGTGATAAAGCGCGAGAGTCTTCTGCCGACTCAGAATCTGTCAGCTAGTCTTCGCCAGGTATTCGTCGGAGGCGAGAATCACGGCTACGACGTGCTCGTCGGGCGTGCCAGCGTTGAGTTCGGAAGTGAAGTCGGCCAGCCCCATCGGGTCGGCCGGCCGGTCGAGGTATCGTTCAAACCAACTTTCGACCAGGTCGCGGTGGTACTCTTCGCTGGTGAAGACGACGTCGGCGATCGTGGCGCGACTGAGCCCCTCGGCAAGAAGGTCGTTGAAGACGGGACGCGAGCCGGGATCGATCGCGCGGCCCAGCGCGTCGGCGAAGAGGGCATCGAGGAACCCATCGTTGGTGCCCCCGTGAAGAGCAAAATACTCGGGCGACGAGACGATGATGGTATCGAGAACGGTGGCGTCACCACCCGCATCCAGCATCGCGGAAAGGTTGTTGACGGCCTTGGGCTCCGCGGCTCGATGCAAGTAGCGCTCGAACTCTGCTTGAATCAGGTCGGCGTGGTACTCTTCGCTCGCCAGAATGGCTTGCACGATATCTGTCCGGCCTTGCTGCAGATGGCTGACCCAGAAATCGAGCCCCTGCGGATCCGCCTTACGGCCCAGAAGGTCGCGATATACCTCGTTGACGAAACGCTGGTCGGGGGTGCCTACCGTATCATCCGACAGCAGCTCTTCCTGCATCTTGGCCGCGGTCACGATGTTCGCCGAAGTCACGCCGTCGGCGACGTCGATCTTCACCGCGTAGCTCCCCTCATCGCCGTACGTGTGTGAGCCGGTGATCGTGTACTGGTTGCCTGATAAGGCCACCGCGCCGCTCGAACTCGTGCCGTCACCCCACTGAATCGTGACGGTAAAGCCGCTGGCCGGTTCGCCGGGATTCGACGACGTAAACGTCGCCAGGGCCACATTCGTCAAGGGCGAGAACTCGGCGCCGTTGAGGGCCAGGCCGACGCCATTGATTGTCTCTGCGGTCGTGCGAGAAACCTGGGCGGTGCCCGTCGCGTTTGCCCTGCTACCCCCCGCGTCGCGAATCGTGACGACAAGCGGAAAACTCCCGCTCGAGGCGTAGGTATGGGTGCCCGATACGGCAAAACCGTCCGCTGTCGCCGACACGCTGACCGTCGAAGATGAACCGTCACCCCAATTGATGGTAGCAACAAAGTCAGTGGCTGCAGCGGCCGGATTCGCATCGAAAAATGTGGCGACCGTACCGCTGAAGCTCGTTCCCTCGGTCGCCGTCATCGTTGTGCCGGTCGCAGTGAGGGGCGCGTCGTCGATGGTGGCTGTTGTCGTCGCTGTGGCCGTCGCGCCGCCGATGTCGTTGATGGCCACGCTGATCGTCTGCGTGCCCTCCTCGGCATAGACGTGGCTTCCATTGACAACCAGTCCGCCGCCGGCACTCGTGGTCACGGTTCCCGCGGTCGTGACGCCATCGCCCCATACGATCTGAGCGGTGTAATCGCTCGACGGCGCGTTGGAATTCGCATCGGTAAACATGGCGACCGTGCCACTGAAAATCGCTCCTTCGGTCGCCGTGATCGTCGTGCCAATGGCGCTGAGCGGCGCGTCGTCAATTGCGGCCGTCGTCGTTGCGGTGGCCGTCGCGCCGCCGATATCGCTGATGGCCACGCTGACCGTCTGCGTGCCCTCCTCGGCATAGACGTGGCTTCCGTTAACAACGAAGCCGCCGCCGGCAGTCGTGGTCACAGTTGCGGTGCCGGTAACGCCATCACCCCACACGATCTGGGCGGTGTAATCGCTCAGAGGCGCATCGGGATTCGCATCGGCGAACGTCGCCACAGCGCCGCTGAAAGTCGCTCCTTCGGTCGTTTCGATCGTCGTGCCCGTGGCGCTGAGGCTGGCGTCGGCGATGTCGGCCGTGCTGTGGGCCGTTGAGGCATTCTGTTGGTCTTCCACCACGACGGTGACCGCTTGGTTTCCCTCCTCGGCATACGTGTGCGAACCGGTGACGGCAAAACCGTTGCCCGCTGCCGCTAGGAGGCCGGTGTCTGTGGTGCCGTCCCCCCAGTCGATCGTGGCCGTGATATTCCCCGGATCGACCCCTGGGTCGATGGCGATAGCCACCGTGCCGGTAAAAATGGCTCCCTCGGTAGCCGCAAAGGTTCTGCCGGCGGCAATCAACGTCGCACCGATGTCGGCTGTCGTTTGAGCGACGACCGTGCTGCCACCGTTGTCGCTGATCGTGATACTCACCGGCAGGCCACTTCCCACGTCAAAATACGTGTGCGTGCCGTTGACGTTGAAACCACCCTGACCGTCGGACGAAACGGTGCCGGTCGAAGAGGAATTGTCACCCCAGTCGATGATGGCCGTCAAATCGGCGGCGGTATCACTTGTATCGGCATCGCTGACGGTAGCCACCAGGCCGGTGAACTCCCGACCGATGACAGAGACCACGGGCGTTCCGGTGGCCGTCAACTCAGTGCCGGTCACGAGCGTGAGGCCGGCCGGGCTATACGTGGGGTCGAACAGGCGGTTATTGCCCGAGTCGAGCCCCGTATACTGGGCGAACTGACCGTTTTTGGCGGTGAACGTCATAATCTGGAACGAATCGCCGACCGCGGGAACGAGTTTGTTAATCAGGCTGACGGCAAGCGTCCCATCGAGGCCGGCGGTGCCGCCTACATTCAAGACGTCGAAATCGGTTCCTGGCGTAAGCCCTCCAACTTCGACATCGAGAGTGCCACTTGAACCCTGGGTGTAGTCGCCCGCGATGTTGATCGCGCCGGGTGAGAAACCCGGACTTAGAGTTCCACCACTGTTGTCGACATCGCCCGTCACCGTGCCGCTGCCGCTGAGACTTCCCCCTTGGAGGGACAGGGCGTTCGCGTTCTGAATGGCGCCGCCATCGAGAATCGTCGCACCCGCTGTCTCTGTGAAGTTTTCATCGAAGGAGAGCGTACCGCTCTTCACGTCAACGGTTCCACTATTGTTGAACGTGGCCTGGATGTGCGTGGTGCCGGTCCCCGGCGACTTCGTAAACGAGCCCGAGTTATTGAAAGTCGATGCGCTGAGGGCATTGAAGTCGGCGTCGTTTTGCATGGCGAACGTGGCGCCGGATTCGTTATCGAACACGCCGCCGTCAAAATCCCAGCGAGCACCAGTGAAGACCGCCGACCCAAAATTATTGAACGTCCGACTGAGCGTGACGTCACTTTGATCGTCGATGGTAAGCGTGGCGCCAGACGCGACGACGGTCGTGCCGCGGTCGCGCATCATGCCGCCCGACCACACGAAGCTATTGTTGGCCGTGAAGGTGGCCGTGCCGCCGAGAGTGCCGCCACTTTGCACGACGTTGGTGCTCGTGGCGTCGTGGTTGAAATCGGCCTCGCCGCCCGTAATGGAAGTCGCCCCGGTCACGGCGTAGGTTCCGCCGATCGTGGCGGTGGCCCCCGTGAAACCGACTGTGCCGGAGCCGCTAATGCTGCTGACCGCCGCGCTCAAGTCATGGGTGCCGCCGCCGAAGTCGAGTGCCGCCCCGCTTTCCGCCGTGAACGCACCTGTGCTCGTACCGCCGCCATCGAGAGAAAGCGTGCCGCTCTTCACGTCGACCGTGCCGCTGTTGTTGAAAGCAGGCTGAACATGCGTCGTGCCCGTCCCTAGCGACTTCGTAAATGAGCCTGAGTTATTAAAAGTCGAAGCGCTGAGGGCATTGAAGCTGGCGTCGCTCTGCATCGTGAACGAGGCGCCGGATTCGTTCGTGAACACGCCGCCGTCGAAATCCCAGCCAACGCCAGTAAAGGTGGTGGAACCGGCGTTGTTGAGCGCACGACTGAGTGTGACGTCGCTTGGATCGTCGATGGTCAGCGTGGCGGTTGCCGGAATGGCCGTCGTTCCGCTGCCCGCCATCGTGCCGCCAGACCACTCGAAGCTGCTGGCAACGGTGAAGGTGGCGCTGCCCCCGAGCGTGCCCCCACCCTGAACCACGGCCGCGCTGGTCGCATCGTGGTTGAAGTCGACCTCGCCAGAGCTCATCGAGGTGGTTCCTGTCACGGCGTAGGTGCCGCCGACGGTGACGGTGGCGCCGGTGAATCCGACGGTGCCACCGCCGGCAATGTTGCTGGCGGCCGAACTGAGGTCCTGCGTGCCGCCGCCAAAGTTCAGCGTCGCCCCACTTTCCGCAGTGAAAGAGCCTGTGCTGGTGCCGCCGCCATCGAGAAAGAGCGTGCCGGTCTTGATGTCGACAGTGCCACTATTGTTGAAGGTGGGTTGGACATGCGTCGTGCCGGTGCCGATTGACTTGGTCAACGTGCCTGAGTTGTTGATCGCCGAGGAGTTGATGACCTTGAAGGTGGCGTCGCTTTGCAGGGCGAACGAGGCGCCGGATTCGTTGTTGAACACGCCAGAGTCGAAGTCCCATTGAGCGCCGGTGAAAACGGCCGAACCAAAATTATTGAGGGTGCGGCTGAGCGTGATGCCGCTAGTGTCGTCGATTCTAAGCGTAACACCGGGCGGAATGATCGAGGTTCCGCCGCCGCCCATCGAGCCGCCCGACCATTCGAAGCTGCCGTTGGCCGTAAAGGTGGCGCTGCCGCCGAGAACTCCGCCGCTGAGCACGACAGCATTGGCCGTCGTGTCGTGGTTGAAGTCGGCCTCGCCGGAGCTGATCGAGGTGGGGCCTGTCACGGTGTACGTGCCGGCGATCGTCGCCGTGGCCCCCGTAAATCCGACCGCGCCGGCGCCGGTAATGCTGCTGGCGGCAGTCAGGTTGTGGGTCCCTCCCCCGAAGTTGAGCGTCGCCCCGCTTTCGGAGGTGAAAGAGCCGGTGCTGGTGCCGCCGCCGTCGAGAGTGAGGGTGCCGCTCTGGACGTCGACTGTGCCGCTGTTGTTGAAGGCGGGCTGGATGTGCGTCGTGCCAGTTCCCGGCGACTTGATGAACGCACCCGAATTCGTAAATGTCGAGGGGTTAATGAGGTTGAAGTTGGCGTCGCTTTGCATGGCGAACGACGCGCCGGGCTCGTTGTTGAACACGCCGGAGTTGAAGTCCCATTGAGCGCCGGTGAAAACGGCCGAACCAAAATTATTGAGGGTGCGACTGAGCGTGACGTCACTTTGATCGTCGATCGTGAGCGTGACGCCAGCCGGAATCACGGTCGTGCCACTCCCCGCCATCGTGCCGCCCGACCACTCGAAGCCGCCGCTGGCGGTGAACGTGGCGCTGCCGCCAAGAATACCCGCACTCTCAACCACCGTCGTGCCGGTCGCGTTGTCGTTGAAGTCGACCTCACCGCCGCTGATCGACGTCGTGCCGGTTACGGCGTAACCTCCGCCGATCGCAACCGTGGCCCCCGTGAAGCCAACCGCACCCGCTCCATACACCTGCACGCCGGCGGCGCTGAGATCGTCGCTGCCGCCCCCAAAATTCAGCGTCGCACCGCTCTCAGCAACGAAGATTCCCGTGCTCGTGCCGCCGCCGTCGAGCGAAAGCGTGCCGCTTTGCACGTCGAGCTTGCCGCTGTTGTTGAAGGCGGGGCCGACGCCCGTCGTATTCCCGGCCGATTTGATGAAACTTCCCAGGTTATTGAAGGCCGAGGTGCCCAGCGCGTTAAAGGGCGCATCACTTTGCATGCTGAATGTGGCACCGGTTTCGTTGTTGAACACACCACCGTTGTTGAAATCCCAGCGAGTGCCGCTGAAGACGGCGGCGCCGAAGTTATTGAGCGTGCGATTGTCCAGGATCACGTCACTTGCGTCGTTGATCAACAGGCTGGCGGTGTCGGCGACGACCGTCGTCCCGCCACCGCTCATCGTGCCAGCCGACCAGGTGAAGCTGTCGGCAAGGGTCAAAGTGCCCGTTCCATCAAGCGTTCCACCGCCGAGCTCTGTATCGAACGCATTCAGGTTGACGCCAGAATTGATCGAGATGTCGCCCCCCCAGGTTATCTGAATGTCGGCCAACGGCCCGCCCGGTGAGAACGCAGCGTCGACCGTGGCCACGGCGTTCTGGGCCGTCGCGTCGAAAACGACCGTATCGCCCGCCACTGGCGTTGTGTGTGTGCTCCAGTTATTCGGATTGCTCCAATTCGTGTTATGAGCAACGTCGGCACCTGTCCAGACCAAAGTCGACGAAGCCGGTGCCGTCGTCACCGTTCCGCCGACGATGGTTCCTTGGATCGTCGCACTGCGTTCGTAAAGGTGTAGGCCGTTGAGATCGAGCGTCGTTCCGGCAGGAACGGTCAGCGAGTTGACGTACACCGCCTCGGCTCCGGCCCCCGGCGCGTTGTCGGACTGGTCGACGAGTTTCGCGTAGGTGCCGCCTTGCAGCATCAGCTTGCCGAATGCGAAGTTGCCATTGAAGGCGGCCGGCACGGCCCCCAGATCGGCACTCATGGCTTCCAACAACTGCGGCGACGCGAGCGTACCGAGACCGCTGAAAGCGACCGTGCCTCTCGGCGTAAAATGCGTGGTGAGTTGGGTGTTGCCGAGCAAGTTTCCTTGAATGGCCACCTTGCCGGAGGGCATGCTGATAAGCGAACTGGAACCGTCGATCGCGAGCTGAGCGGCACTGACGATCAACGTGCCGCCTCGCACCGCCCGCACGACCCCCTGGTTGACAAAGCTGGCGCCGTCGGCGGCAATCCCAGGTCCTCCTCCCTCGGCTGTGATCGTTCCTTCGTTGACGATGCTTGTCGTGGCCGGGCCGTCGATCCGTCCGGCCGAGCCATGAATCGTGATCGACGGACCGATCGTCAGCGTGGTGGAGGCATCCGACACAAAAAGCAGATTGTTCCCGCTGGTAACCAACGCGATGCTGCCGGTGCCACCAAGGGTCTGGCTGCCGGAAAACGTCATCTGCCCGTAATGGAGCGCGGCGCTGCCGAAGGTTGCCGTGCCGTTCAGCGTCAGACCATCAACGATGGTTACGCTGTCGCCAAAGTCTTGGGTAAAATCGAGGTCGCCGTTGGCGACCAGTCCGTCCAGGGTCCCGCCGGACGTGGTGAAGACCAGTTCCGCCCCAAGCGAGCTGACGTAAGTTCCTCCCTTGATCGTGCCGCCCAGCAGTCGCCAGGAGCCGGTGGTATCGTCCAGCACCAGCGACGACCCCGTGTTGTCCAGTGTGCCGCTGACGTTTACCGTGCCGCCATGCCGCGTCATCGTTCCGATGCCCGCCGTGGTAAACGATCCCCCCAGGTTCATCGTGCCGCCGTTGACGTTGAACGTGCCGGCGTTGGACCAGGGGCCAAAAAGTTGCACCAACCCGGCGGCGGTTTCGACCGTGCCTTGATTGGTAAAGGGGCCGCCGCTGAGTTGGATGTAAATCGTGCCGCCCGCCACGTCGGAAAGTATCTTTCCCTGATTGACGAGCGACGAATTCGATTGACCGTCAATTCTCCCGGCCTGACCATGAATCGTCATCTTTGGACCGATCGTCAGCGTTGCATTGGCGCTCGTCAGCAAGAGCTCATTGTTGGCGCTCGTCACGAAGTCGACACTTCCCGTGCCGTCCAACGTCTGACTGCCGGAGAAAAAGAGCCGGCCGTAATGGAAGGCGGCGCTGCCCAGCGTGGCCGTGGCGTTGAGCGTCAATCCGTGAACGATGGTCACATTGACGCCGAAATCCTGGGTGAGGTCCAGATCGCTGTTGACGGTAAGGCCATCGAAGGTGCCGCCCGCGGTGGTGAGAATCAGTTGATTCGCCGTAGGGCTCTCGTAGACGCCGCCCTTGATGGTTCCCCCGTAAAGCTGCCAGGCACCCGTTGAGGAATTGAGCGTGAACGTGGCGCCGGTGTTGTCGAGCGTTCCGCTGAGCCTGACCGTGCCACCGGTGTGCACCATGGTTCCTACGTCAGCCGTGGCAAATGTGCCGCCCAGATTCAGCATGCCACCATTGACGTTGAACGTGCCGACGTTGGACCAGGGGCCGAAGAGCTGCACGGTCGTCCCGGTGTCGGTTTCGACTGTTCCTTGATTGGTAAAGGGGCCACCGCTGGGCGCGATGGAGATTGTGCCGCCCGCGACGTCGGCGGCGATTTTGCCTTGATTGATGAGCAAGGAATCCGTTTCGCCGTCAATGCTCCCCGCCTGGCCATGAATGGTGATCGTCGGAGCGATGGTGAGCGCCGTTTTGTCGCTCGTCATCAAGAGCTCATTGTTCGCGCTAGTTACGAAGTCGACGCTTCCTGTGCCGTCCAGTGTCTGGGTGCCGGAGAAAAAGAGCCGGCCGTAGTGAAAAGCGGTGCTGCCGAGCGTAGCCGTGGCGTTGAGCGTCAAGCCGTGAACGATGGTCACATTGACGCCGAAATCCTGGGTGAGGTCCAGATCGCTGTTGACGGTAAGGCCATCGAAGGTGCCGCCCGCGGTGGTGAGAATCAGTTGATTCGCCGCAGAGCTCTCGTAGATGCCGCCCTTGATGGTTCCGCCGTAAAGCTGCCAGGCCCCCGTCGAGGAATTGAGCGTGAAGGTGCTGCCCGTGTTGTCGAGCGTTCCGCTGAGTCTGACCGTGCCGCCGGTGTGCGACATGGTTCCCACGTCAGCCGTGGCGAAGGTGCCGCCGAGATTCAGCGTGCCGCCGTTGACGTTGAACGTGCCGGTGTTGGACCAGGGGCCGAACAGTTGTACGGTCGTCCCGGCGTCGGTTTCGACCGTTCCTTGATTGGTAAAGGGGCCACCGGAAGCCTGAATGGAAATCGTGCCGCCCGATACGTCCGCGATGATCTTTCCGTTATTGATCACCGAGTTTCCTTGACCGTCAATGCTCCCCGCCTGGCCATGAACGGTCATCGTCGAAGCAATGGTCAGCGTTGTGTTCACGCCGTTCAGGAAGACTTCGTTGTTCGCGCTAGTAACGAAGTCGACGCTTCCCGTGCCGCCCAGTGTCTGGCTGCCGGAGAAAAAGAACCGGCCGTAGTGAAAGGCGGCACTGCCGAACGTCGCGGTACCGTTGAGCGTCAAGCCGTTGGTGATCGTGGCGAGGACACCAAAATTCTGGGTGAGATCCAGGTTGGCGTCGGCGGTCACGTGGTCGAGCGTCCCGCCTGCGGTGGTCAACGTCAGCCCTTGCCCGCCGCTGCCGGGCTTGATGTCGGCGTCGGATAGCGTGCCGCCGCTGAGCTGGAACGTATTGTCGACCTCAACTGTGCCCGCCGAAGCCGCCGTGCCGACGGTCAACGCGCCGCCGGAAATGGTCAGCGCGCTGGCCGATTGCAGGCTATGAATCGTGTCGCTGCCCGTGGAGAGTGTCACGTTGAAGCCCGCCGGGATGACGACGTCGTCGGCTGCGCCGGGCAGTGTGCCGCCCCAGTTCGCCTTGTCGTTCCACGAGGTGCCGTCGCCTCCGCCAGTCCAGGTGATCGACAGCAACGTCCGGCTTTCGAGCGCCTCTCCGCTAAGCCGGCAGGGTGTCCGCTGCCGTCGCCCGACGCAGGTACTTCGATCTCGATTTGCCCGACGGGCACGGCGCGGTCGCGAAAGGCGGGAAGCGGGATTCATCTGCGGGCTCCTCAGAAACCTGCCCCTGTGATTGTTTGCGGTCTGCTTCGCCGAACTGGGCCTGTGACGGCGCGGGCTTGAGTCCAAGATCCGCGCGCAACGGGCCCCTAAGGTTGATTCCGGGAAACCGCCGGCCGATTCCACACCTACGCGATGAGAAATTCTCGCGATTGGGAGATCGGGCTACTGATCACGCCGGCCGGCGTCAAAGACCCGCACGACACCGTGGTCGCTACGCGAGAAGAGCGTCTGGGCGTCGGCCGACAGAGCAAGCTCAAAAATCCTGTAGTCCGGCACCGGGATGGTCAGACATTCCTGGCCGATTTCGACATCCCACAGGCGAATCGGGCCGGTGCCGGCAACCGCGAGCGTCTTGCCATCGGGGAACCATTGGAGCGCAAGTGTTTGCCCGAGATGGCCTTTGAGCGTCGAGAGAACTCGCTGGGAAGGGATCTCGAAGACGCGCACCACGCCCACGTGATCGCCCGCGGCCAGGCGGCTTCCGTCTGGCGAAAAGGCAACCCGCTGGCACCAGATGTTCACCGACTCATAAGGCCAAACGTCGGGGAGCATCTGGCCCGATTCAAGGTCCCAGAGCCGAACGCGGCCAAATTGGCAGGCACCCGCCAAGAACCGCTCGTTCGGCGAAAAGCCGAGACCCATGCTGTCGCCCGGCTGCCAGTTCCGGGCTTCGATCGCCTCCTGGCCTGCCAGGTCCCAGAGCCGCACGGGACCTTCCCAAGTTCGCGCGGCCAGCCAGCGCCCGGTGCGGGAGATGGCCAGAGATTCCTCGGCGATGCCGCCTTTGTCGGGCAGCCGAAACTCGTGCTTTACCGCACCACTGCCCCGATCCCAAATGCGAATGCCCTCAGGCGAGCCTTCATTGGCCGGCACCACTTCGACGAACTTACTACCGTCGGCCGAAACGCAGCGCGGATTCCGAATCGGCGGTAAGACCTCCCCTTTGCGGGTCCGAAGATTCCGTGCCTCGGCCGGAAAGTTCCCTCCCACGATCAACGCTTCATCTGCAACCATGATCCGCTGAATGGGCGGTTCGTGCGTGATCTCCACTTGTCGATCAGGCAAATCGTAGTGCCAGATCTTGATTTCCCCATCGCTTGATCCGGTAGCCCAGTAGCGGCCGTTGGGATCGAAGGCCACGCTCATCACGGGGCTGGAGTGCGGTCCTTGGACGATTCGCTCTTTTGATTCGTCATCCCAGAGGATTGCCATGCGATTGTCGCGGCCTGCGCTGGCGTGCCTGCGGCCGTCGGGCGAAATGCGCACGGCATTGACGGAGCCGGCGCCAATGGTATGCATGTACCTCTCGGCCCCCGAAGCGACGTCGATCAACCGGAAGTCGGCCCAGTCGAGCGTCGCCACCTGGTCGCCATTGGGCGGGGCGTCACACATGAATTGCCGAGGAAGGTCGCGCACCGTTCGCGGCGTCGGACCGGTGAAGTCGTGCAGCCGGCTCATTAAGCCCTCGCTCCCCCACCCCGCCGAGGTGAAGAGCTGCTTGCCGTCGCGGGCAAACACCAGCCCCAAGACCGGTCCGCCGTGCGGGGTCAGCGTGCCGCACTTCTGCCACTGGCTGGTCTCCCATGCCAGCACTTCGCCCTCCTGGCATCCGGCGGCGACAAAACGCCCGTCGGGGGACCAGTCCGCAGAGCGAACTACGCTCGTTGTTTCTAGACGCCGGACCTCTTCGCCACTTTCAGCATCCCAGACCTTCACGCAATCCTTGGTTAAGCCAGCGATGACGAAACGGCCGTCCGGCGAAAACGCGACGCTGGTGGGCACGAACATGCCGCTGGCCAGCATCCGCAGGCGCTCACCCGTCGCTACCGACCAAAGCCCCACCGATCCGCCCCTGACCTCGTGACCGCTGGCGACCGCCAGGGTCTTACCGTCGCGAGAAAACGCCAGGTCCAAAATCTCACCGGGGTCCTGCCGAAACGATCGGTATAAACCGCGATGGATTTGTTGCCGCAGATAGTGCCATTCGAAGCCGCGCAGGTCAGCTCCTCCTGGCTGCGGTCGCTGATTGTTCAAGGCGTCCAACACGAGCGACCATTCATTCTCGCGGAGGTCGACCGCGGCCAGGCTCATCTGCGTGGCGTAAAACCTTCGCTCGGCCAGTTGCTCATTGGCGTGGGCCCGGGTCAAAGCCGCGTCCCTTTGCTGGACGGCCGCTTCTTCGGCATTCAACGCATCCGATTTGGCGTCGAGCGCCGCTGATTTCTCAGCCACGACATGACGAATCCGCGCGTTCGCAATCGCGAGGATGACGACGGCTGAAACACACAGTAGGGCCACGGCGGTTTCCAACGATGCCAACAAGGGGTTGCGACGACACCAGCGCCACATCCGCTCGGTCACACGAATGCGACGCGATCGGATCGGCCGGTCTTCAAGAAACAGCCGCAAATCGTCGGCCATATCGGCCGCGGCCTGATAGCGATCCGCCGGCTGCTTGGCGATCGCCTTCAAGACAATCGTTTCCAGATCGCGCGGGATCGCCGGATCGAGCGCGCGTGGCAACTTCGGTTCGTGATGCAAGATCAATTGCACAAGGTGCGATCGGTCCGGCGAAGAAAAAGCGCTATTCAGCGTGAGAAGCTCGTAAAGCGTGATGCCCAAACCGTAGATGTCGCCGCGCAAATCGCTCACGCCGCGCAGCCTCTCCGGTGCGAGATACCGCAGTGTGCCGAGCACGTCGCCGGTGACGGTCAGGTCTTCGCCGTCGGTCCACTTGGCAAGACCAAAGTCCGTGATCCAAATCGTCCCCTGTAGATCGAGCAGCAGATTGGAGGGCTTAATATCACGATGCAGCACGCCTTGAGATGCGGCGTAGTCGAGCGCCTCGGCAACATGCAGGCCAATGCGTGCGACACCCCGCCAATAGTTTCCTCCACTCCCCGCAAGCGTCGAGGTCGAAACGCTGGCCGGGGAGCGTGGCGTGCGCCGCAAATCCGCCAGCACTTTGTCGAGACCGCTCCCTTCGATGAAGGGCATGACATAGTAGTGTACGCCGGCGTCTTCTCCCACGCCAAACACGGGAACGATGTTCGTATGGTGCAATGCGGCGGCCGAGGCCGCTTCGCGATGGAACCTTTGCACCTGAGACCCCGACGCGATGGCCGAGGCCGGCAGGACCTTGATCGCAACGCGTCGATGAAGCGAATGCTGCTCCGCCTCATAGACGATTCCCATGCCTCCCCGGCCCACCTCGCGCAGCAGTCGATAGTCACCGAGCAGGACGGGATCAGTACCCGAAAGACTAAAATGTGGCGGCTCGGCCCCAGGCCCACAAGACGCTTCCGTCCGCGGGCGTGCCTCCTCCAGCATGGCAACCGCCGATAAGAATTCGTGAATCTCCGCGGCCCGAGCGGGATCACGCTCGCAAAACTCTGAGATCGACGGGCGTCGACCCGAACGCAACCTGGAGATGAACTCCGCCGCCAACTCGTCGAGAGGGTTCAGCTTATGTTCGTTGGAGGAGGACATGCGGCGCCGGGCACGCTCAGGCGTTCGGATCGGTAAGCGAGTCTAGGACTTCCTTGAGTCGTGAGACCGCTCGGACATAGCGATTGCTGGCGGCCGTGACGCTGATCTGCAAGATGCGGGCAACGTCGCTGTTGGACAATTCCTCGAAATGTCGCATGGCCAGGACCTCGCGGTCGAGCGGCGCAAGGGACTCAACCGCTTCGCGCACGCGGCGGCACTTTTCGCGATGAATTACTTCCGAGGTCGGGGACCTTGTTGAGTCAACCAGCAGGTTGGCCAGGCCGATGGCTGACGTTTCCGGTACGTCGAACACTCCGCCAGAGACCTCACGACCCACGTCGCGCTTCTTGGCGCCCAAATGCTGACGGTGCAAATCCACAAGGCGCTGCAAGGTTAGCGACCGTAGCCACAGCGATAGCGGTACGCTCGGCGAAGTGAGATACTCCGCGAAACGACGAGAAGCATCGAGAAAAGCCTCCTGCAGTACGTCGGATGGGTCAAGACGGCCGAGGAGCTGTGGATCCATCCGCAGTTGGACCGATCGCCGTAATATCGGGCGCTGGCGTTCAAGTGCCTCCGCTAAGATCTGAACTTCCAATGTTTTGCTCGATTTGGCGTAGGCAAACCGATACGCTCGCCTGCGATTTCACGGCCGATCTGGCTCACGCTCGGAGATGCATCAAGGATAATCGCAAAATCCCAGCCACGCCAGAAAGTTCCACTTGATCGGCCGCCAAAACCGGAATCCGAGAAAGTAGGCACCTCGCAGGAGGCAGGTAGGCTTCTCACGAACTGCGCTCCGTCGCATCAACCGATGCATCCCGACGTGCTTCGTTGCGCCCCTCGGTGCCCACCACCTCGGCCAGCGCGCTCAGGAGGGCGCGTCCGCAAGCGATTGGCCCCAGCCGGCGTCGGACCGAATGCAGATTTGTGCTGGTTAGCCAACGGGGGCCCCGGCAGCAAATGGCTTCTTCTGGCCTCAAGGAGCAAACGCTGCCCAAGGGGAGACTTCGCTTTTGACCTTAATATGTGGGGCGCGGGACAAATTGCTTTCCGGGTGAAAAATCGTTCAGTCCGAGGGACCCAGCTAGTCGCGAGCTGGTTCCTCAGGGTTTCATGCCGGAGAGGATGACCACCGGGAAGGCGAAACCCAAGCCTCCCTCCCAAGATGCGTCGATCCCCAGCCTGTTCAAGCCGATGTCGGACTCGACCGTGCGCCGGAAGGCCTCCGCCCCTCCAGGCTCGGGGAAAGACCTCGATAGCAGTTCATCGACCTTCACCGGATACTTGTAGAACGCCCGCCGGACGTCGACCAAGTCCGCGAACAGAGAGTCAAACTCGGTTAATTGCAGCGCATTCGTATGGGACGGGTCGCGGTGCCGCTCCAGCCGGTCGAAGGCGGCGCCCTGCTCTGGAGAGGAGGCGAACACGTCGCAGACAGTCACCCGTCCGCCGCGCCGGCACACGCGAGCCATTTCGGCGAACACCGCAGCCGGCTCGGCGAAGTGATGGAACGAGTATCGCGTGATGACGCGAGAGAATGCCGCACCGGGGAATGTGAGCGGATGTGCGTCGCCGACGGACCAGGTGAGGTTTGCCAATCCGAGGGACTTCTGCCGCGCCTCGGCCTGCTCGATCATCGCTTGGGTCAGGTCGACACCCGTCACGTGTCGCGCAACCTTCGCGACCTCGCAGGCCACAAGGCCCGGACCACAGGCCACGTCGAGAACCTCGTCCTCCGGACCGATCCCGGCCGTGTCAATCAGCAGCCGATGGATTTCCGCGTCGTCCCTGGCGTGCATCTCCGAGAACGGGACCGCCTGCCGGGTGAATTGGTCTAGGATCAATCGCCTTTGCGCGTCCATGGAAGTTAACGACCAAGCAAGCGTCTAAGTTCCCAAACTACCGCGGACAGTGTCAGACAGGCCAGCAAGAATACGACAGCCTTTTTTATCGTCCACGGCTCGCCGCTACCAGGCATCACGCGTCTTCATCTGCTGGAACGAGACAAGCCTCCGACGACGAACGGCCTGGAGGCACATAGAGTTCCTTGCACTCAACCTGCGCTCCGGCAAAGAACGCCCCCACCACTGCCATCACCACAACATTTTCTTCAAAGAGAACCGAAGGCGACGCATGGGCGGATCGGTGGCCGGCGACTTCGCGACTGGGTAGACGCGGCTGCGGTCAGCGTAGATATGCCGACGCATTACGGCAGACGCCCTTTCGTTGTCTCGCCTTCTCCGTTCCCGCTCAAACCGAATCCCACCAAAGAAGCAGGCGACCGCCAGAAGGAGGACCAGCAACGCGCGGAGGGTGAATTGCGGACGGGGCATGGGCTATTCCACGGGACGGAACCATTGCGTTCCGTCGCGCTCTATCATCGTTTCGTAGGCGAATGGCGAATTCCCCGGCAGCATGCGCCGAGACAACGGCTTGTCTAGCTGTCGCTGAACAACAAGCACCAGCCACAGCAAGTCCCGAACACTGAACTGAAACCGTCGGCTCATGAGGCCGATTGTAGCCGCTTCTTCGTTTCGGACCAAAATCGTAAAGCCGGCGAGCCGGCCGCAACAAAGAATGGTCGACTGGGTTAGTTGCCTCGTCCGTTCTTTGCCCCGCCGCTCTGGCGCGGTCTAATAGCCGGATGGGACGACGGTTTTCCAGGTGGCTATCGCGGCGAAAAAGGGCCGATCAAACCTGTGCTCGGCTCCGGGAGAACAAAGTTCGTCCGTGATTTCCAGGAACGTTTCGCGCTGGTAGTGGGTCATTTTGAAATTGCAGATTCCGCGGCGTCGAGTTTGCGCTGAAGGCGATCGATTTCATCTTGCAACATGTGCCGTTCGTTCCCCAGTCTTGCAGCGTGGCCTTCAATGCGCCGGAGTTCCTTCTTGTCAGCCCTTCGCTGCCATGCCACGCCGCCAGCCGAGCCAGCGCAAGCAGATCACTAGGACAATCCAGATCGGAGTCTTTGGGTCGAATCGAATGCCCGGCATAGGTTAGAAGCCAACGTTGACGTGGTGCCCCGGTAGGCCATGATTAGACCGCCTACCCGCCCAGGCAGGAAGGGACCGCTGTGCGAGGGCCGGCCTGCTCCGGCCAACGCGCTGGGCTCAGAGGCTGCCATGAAGCTCAAAGACGTGGTCTCTCTTGCCCTGCTTAAGGACGCTCAGTGTGATCTCTTTTATGATTGGCTTTCCTCCACCAGGCGGCGCCTCAAAGACGACGTGGATCTCCTGCGTGCCAAGATACTTCGCCTTACCTGACCTTGCTTGAAACTCCAGCACTTCTAAGTCGCCGTGCAGTTCATCGAGGACGATCAAGCGCCGCATTCCGTCTCGGTGAACGGGTCGCGTCTCCCCCTTAACAGGTGTTCTGAAACGTGTCCGCTGGAACGTTTCGTAAACAAAGCGCTTCCACAGCCCTCGCATGTCTTCCTGCGAATAACCGGGCACACGCTTCATGGTGCTACCGCTTCTTCTTCAAAACCGGGCCGATGCCGATCGACAAGACCACAGGGGACGGTGCTTCAAGGTGCCTCTTGCCGTTCTGCCTTGCCCTGCTGCGTGGCCAGCGTCTGGCGGAAGGCTTGCTCTTTCTGCGCGACGTACTTCTTGTAGCCTTCGGGATTCACCAAAACGTTCGCCCGTCCGCTAACGAGGAGGTCGTATCGTTCGACCATGCCGTAATAGCTGCCGTGCGCACCGAGGAACACGTCGCAAGGTAAGCTCTTGAGAACCTCAAAGGTCTTGGCAAAATCCGCGGCCATCTCGGGGTAGTCGTCGTTGTTGACGAGTTGAAATCCCGGGTTGACATTGGGGCTGCCGATGACCACGACGTCATACTGCTTGCCGCCGTCCTCCACGCGCCAAGTCCAGGTGGTGCATCCGCGAGTGTGGCCAGGCGTCAGACGCGCGACCAGTGTCACGTCCCCCAGTGTGACTTCATCGCGATCCTCCAAAACGCGGTCGACCTTGCACGGCTCCCAGCGGTCGGTCGTGTACAGGTATTGGCCCCGGCCGCCGGATGCAATGACCTCGTCGTCGCCGCGCATGACAAAGACCTTGGCGCCGGTCAATTTATGCAGCAACGCGTGCCCTGCGACATGGTCTGAGTGAGCGTGGCTCGCAAGCAGGATCTTGACATCGGCCATCTTGAATCCGAGCGACTCCACCGATTTTTGGATCAAGGGAACGGTGCGCTCAAAGCCACTATTGATGAGGATGTGCCCATCGCGAGTCGTCACCAGGAACGTGGCCAGATCCTTCGAACCAACGTAGTAAACGTTCCCGACGACTTTGTGCGCGGGGAACGGTTGATGCCAATCGAGTTGGCCTTGTCCAACGGCAGCAACCGCAAGAGCCAAGGTGGTGAGAAGCATGCCAGGAATCTCCAGGTTCGACCGGGCGCCTTCGGAATACGGTAAGCAACGTAGGGACGCATTACCAGCCGAATGACAGCATCCAAGCGGGAAACATGCCACCGAGCCTGGCGTGACCAGCACATCACGGGCACTCGGCGGCTCTCGGTTTTGTCATTTAGATAGGGCGCCGTGATAAAGCGAAATTGCGAGCCGCGCCGATAGGGTACCACCCCGGCGCGGCTTTTTCATGCGCTGTGCGGTAAACTGAACCCCCATGAGCCCACGGTTTCAGTTCGGCTTGGAAAAGCTCTTGCTGCTTACAGCTTGGGTGGGGATTGCTTGCATCATTGGACCGGCAATCTGGGGATGGAATGGTCCTACGACGGAGCAGTGGATGTTCATTGGCGCCGCGGCTTACGTGATCGTTCCAAGGCTGTTTTTCATCGCACGGGCATATCGAAGGTTTCGAGACTCCGAGCCGTAAGCCAGTGATCCCCCGCCCCCAATTCACCCTCCGCGCGTTGCTGGTGGCCATGCTGGTCGTGGGGGCGTTCTTCGGAGGCGGAGCATGGCAGTATCACCGGCTCGCCCTGGAAAAACAGGGCTGGGAAGAGAAGCATCGCGCGTTGCAGGAGGAGAACCGGCAGCTTTGGCAGCGAACCAGGGAGCTAGGGCAGAATCAAAAGCCGCGCAAATAGCTTTGCGTGGCCCGGGCGGCTGCCCAATCCCTAGGCACCGCTAAAAAACTGACCGTAGTTTCTTGTTCTTGTTTGGTACCGGCTCAAGGGGAAGCATGACCCCGGGCCAGGCTCGATGGCTTCACGGCCCGCCGGGCGATAGGCTAAACGGTATGCAGAAACCCCCGTTTCAATTCGGTCTGAAGGCCCTCTTCGGACTGACGGCGCTCGTCGTGCTGCTCGTGACCGGATGGTTGGCGTGGATTGTCGACGCCCTCCTCCTGCTCGTGGCCGTAACCGTGTACGGCATTCTGTTTCTTCTCCTCGGGGTCTGGGTCTCGCGCGGAATTGATCTGGTCATTCGCGGCCCGCGGCCACCGGAGCCCCGCCCATGAGCCGCCGATGTCTCCAGTTCTCGCTACGGTCCTGCCTTGTGCTGACCACGGCCGTCTACTGGCGCCTGCGAGCGTGATAAAACTGCGACGCACATTGTGGAGCACTCCCTGGCACCAGGCGAGTTTCACCACCGGCCCGTTGCCACCTGGGAAGCCGACTGTCGCCCGACGCTCGCAGCCGATCCGGCGTAAGCGGAGCTTGAGGCGTTGGCGGTCGAGCATGGTGCCAGGATGGTCGCGGCTGCGCTGCCCTTCAAAAGTCGCTGCGCCACGGTTAACCGCGAGGATGTTGTTCACCCACTAAAGACGCGGCGCGTGCGGCCGCCGAAAGCAGAGAATTCTCGATAAACGGTTCGGCGTCTCCAACGGCAAAGCCGTCGAATAGGAATGTCTTCTCCCATAACCCCGATGGACCTCGCTCAACTTGAAAGCGGACTTGCAATGAGAAATGAGTTTCGCTCTCACTGGCGGCCGACAGGACGAGGCCCAAGAATGCTGTGTTCTTATCCGGATAGACCAGCTTCAGGCCGTAATAGATGTCGCCAGCCTCCGAATACCCCCCTATGCCGAGACGGCCGAGCATGTCGCCAACCTGGCCGACGCGACGGTACGTGATCGACCCTTTGCCGGTGAGCGCATGGTAGACTTCCCAAAGCCTGCTCTTGAGCCGCCCAGGAGTTTCGAGAGCCTGCTTCACCGGTGTTGAAATGGCGTTCAGCTTTGCTTGGAATTCCTCGTCGTTCATGTTTCACCGCCTGGAGCTTTTAGACGTCTCCACCGTGGCAGACCTTGCGATGATTCGTCTTAACCCAAGAGTACCGATGGGTGCTCGTGATTCCCAGCCTAAAGAAGCGGCCAGGGAACTTTATTCATCACGGCGAAACCGCCCGGCGACGATGCCGCCCGCGATAGCCCAGGCGAATGTGGCTAGCGACTGACCTGCGGCGTGGAATGGGCCGATCGGCAGGAAATCTGGGTGAAGCAGGCGACCTTGCGCTGATGCTTCAACCTCGATCTTGCGGACGATTTTCTGGTGCAACCATTCGAGTATTTCGCTTGTTGTGGATTGCGGCAGTTGAATATAGCTCGGCGGTAAATAGGCTGTTGCGACGTAGATCGACCCGACAACTGCGCAGCCGGCCCAAAACCGGCGGTTGCGACCTGAGAAGATGGCACCCAGGACGGCGACCATAAGGAAGACGAAAAGGACGGCACCGAGCGCCTTGCTGATCGGCTCTGAGGCGTAAATGAGCGATGCACAGCCGATCGCCGCGAAGGCTACTCCGCCGAACATCCAACGGAGCGAGAACCGCATGACGACCTCCTTTCGTTCCGGCCATTAGACCGCGCCAGAACGGCGCGGCAAAGCAACATTGAGCTGTTCGCTTATTTTGGTATGAATTGCACGTCAAAGTCTGATGATTGCCCATCGCCCGCCCTGCGTCGCTGGGCCGTCGGGACGGTCTTTGCCCAACGTGGAGAGAATCGCGTTGTCGCGCAGGCAGAAAGTCAGGCGCATGCGTGAGTCGACGTAAGGCCGTTGCCGAGATTCACGCCGTGAGGAATTCTACGGGCGCCACAGGTCAGCGTACGCGCAGAGCCACGAATAGCATGGCTCTGGCACCGACTCCAGTGGGTCATAGACTGCATCGAGTAGACGCTCGAGCGGCTGAGGACGGCCCGCTGATTCGAACAAGAGAACGGCCGGCCCCACGCTCAGCGGGTAAAGCAGCGGCAGGATCACCGCCACCAAAAGAACGGCAATGGCTGGTCCCCAGCGGTGACTTCCTTGTCGGTCTCTCATGGCCGGCATTCTCGGCCAGGCATGCCGTGGGCGTCAATCGCAGTCGGCCGTCGGGAAGCTTTGGTTCCAGGCGCGGAACAGGTTAAGCTACGCGCATGAACCGACGGTTTCAGTTCAGCTTGAAGTGGTTGCTCCTGACCGTTGCTGCGGTCGTCGCGCGGCGCCGGGCGAACTTGGCTACGCGGGCCGCCATCATCGAAGTGCGTGCGGCCACGGCCAAGAGCCGCGAGTCGAAGGTCGCCCGACTGGAAGAATTGCAGACGTTCAAGAAGATCGTGTCGCCCTTCGAGGCGGTGGTGATGCGTCGCAGCGCCGAGGTCGGCATGCTGGTCACAGCCGGCCAGGATGCCCCGTTTGTGCTCGAAGACACCAGCCGCGTGCGGGTGCAAGTAAATGTGCCGCAGACTTACGCCATGCAGACCCGGCCGGGAGTTGCTGTCGCCATCAACGTGCCCGAAGCAACCTCGCCCGACGTGTTGGCCAGCGTGACGCGCATCGCCGAGTCGGTCGACGCCGCCAGCCGCACGATGCTGGCCGAGATCGAACTGGAGAACTCGTCGCACCGTCTGCAGCCGGGAAGCTACGTACAGGTCGCCTTGACGATGCCGCAAGAGGAATCGGCCTGGACCATTCCCGCGAATACCGTCTCGATGCGGGTGGAAGGACCACACGTGGCCCTGGTGAACGGCCTCAATGAAGTCGAGATCCAGCCGGTCCGTTTGGGGCGGGATCTGGGCAAGCGCGTTGTGGTTTTGGAAGGGATCACCGGCGAAGAGCGACTGGTCGTGAATCCGGGGGACGACCTGACCAGCGGCATTCGGGTGCGAATCAGCCAGCCGCAGGAGTCGACGGCCGCACTGGCACGACGGTGACTCGGCTAAAGATTGACGACATGGTCGAAAGAACATGGTCGCGTGGCATCGCCGTTGCAGCTCGGTGGTGCAGGTCGTTCTTGTAAGGCGCTTGCATCGGCCGCCGTACCATCTTGCAGAGAGCGCAGCGAAAAGCGATGGAGGTTCTCCATCCTCTCGCGCTCTGGGAGGAGCGGAAATGATGATGACGAGCATGCGATTACTGGGAACCGCGTTGGTCTTTTGGACGGCTTCTGGCTGGGGAGCACTGGCTGCAGCCCAGGTCGAATCCATCGACCCCAACCCGACCATGCCGAGAGACGTCGGGGGCAGGTTAACCTACCGCGGATCCTCCAGGGGAGGACCTGGCCTCGGCCGTGCCAAGGCGGGTGAAGAGAACCCGGCCGACACGCTTCTGAGGTCCATTGAGGGAACCAACTACGGCCGCGCCACCGGCCATTCAATTTTCTCAAAGAATCGCGCCAACAACTCTATCGGAGGGCAAACGCGCAGCCCCGGCGGACCGGGTACTCTCTACTACGCCCGGCGCGGGGCTTACGAAGACCGTGTTTACCAGCCGGCGAGGGGCAGCTATCGTTCTCCCGAGCGTTACGGCACGTACTATCGGGGTCAGTCAGGGCAGCCGCGCGCTCGCACTTTGCCACAGGTGCCCAAGGGCCACGAAGGTCGGCGGACAGCCGCGCAGCCTCCACAGGTTTACTAGGCCAGATTGTTTCCGCCACACTAACCCGAAGCGTGAGTGAGGGAAATTGCGCCGTGCTTGTCGCCTATGCTTCGGCTTGGTATCGACGGGCTCCGCTCGCGCTTGCATCCGGCCGGTGAAGCATCGGGGCTAAAATCATCCTTCGGTGAAGCGTCCATCTGGGCTACACTGTGGCATCTCGAACAGCCGCGTTACGAGCGCCGTCCAGCCGGTCTGGTGGTTGGCTCCCAGACCGCGCCCGTTGTCGCCGTGAAAGTACTCATGGAAGAGCACAAGGTCGCGCCAGTGCGGGTCCGTTGCAAACCGAGCCTCGTCGCCGTGGCATGGCCGGCCACCCTGCTCGTCGGGCAAAAAGATCCGCCGCAACCGGCCGGCCAGCTCGTTCGCCACCTCCGCGAGCGTCATCCACCGCCCCGATCCGGTCGGGCACTCCACCCGCAGCGCGTTGCCGTAGAAATGGTGGTATCGCTCCAGGGCTTCGATCAGCAAGTAGTTGACGGGAAACCAAATCGGCCCCCGCCAGTTCGAGTTGCCCCCGAACATGCCCGAATCGGAGTCGCCCGGAACGTAGGCCAGGCGGTTCTGCTGACTCCCCGTGGAGCAAACGTGCGGGTGCTTCTCATGGTACCGCGACAGAGACCGAATGCCGTAAGGCGAAAGGAACTCGTTCTCGTCGAGCAGATACCGCAGCACCCGCTCCAGCCGCTCGCGAGACGGGATTGCCAGCAGCCGCCGGCCGTGACGGCACGCCCCCTTGGCTTCCATATAGGAGATGCGCTGCGACAGGTCCTGGCGATTTGCCAGAAACCAGTTCAGCCGCTTTTGGAAGCCGGGGAGACGCCCGATAACGTCGTCTTCCAGCACTTCGACCGCGAAGAGCGGAATCAGGCCGACCATCGAACGGGCTCGCGCCACGACCTGCCGGCCGTCCGTGTGCAGGCGGTCGTAATAAAAGCCGTCCTGGTCATTCCAAAGGCCCGTGCCGCCGAGCGTGTTCATGGCGTCGGCAATCGCCACGAAATGCTCGAAGAATTTTGAGGCGACGTCCTCGTAGGCCGAATCCTCGCGTGCCAGTTCCAGGGCCATCGAGAGCATCGTCGCGCAGTAGAAGGCCATCCAGGCCGTGCCGTCGGCCTGTTCGAGGTGCCCGCCGTCGGGCAGCGGCTTGGATCGGTCAAACATGCCGATGTTGTCCAGGCCGAGGAAGCCGCCGGCGAAAAGATGGTTTCCATGAAGGTCCTTGCGGTTCACCCACCAGGTGAAGTTGATCAGCAGCTTCTGGAACACGCGGGCCAGAAACAGCCGGTCGCGGCAGCCGCGGGCCGCGGCGATCTTGTAGACTCGCCAGCAGGCCCAGGCGTGGACGGGCGGGTTCGTGTCGGACAAGGCCCACTCATACGCTGGAAGCTGCCCGTTGGGATGCATGTACCACTCGCGCAGGAACAGTACCAGTTGCCCCTTGGCGAACGCCGGGTCGACGCGGGCAAAGGAGAGGGTGTGGAAGGCGAGGTCCCAGGCGGCATACCAGGGATACTCCCACTTGTCGGGCATCGAGATGACGTCGCGGTTGTGCAGGTGCGGCCAGTCACGGTTACGCCCGTCCTTGCGCGGCTCCGGAGGCGCCGGTTCGTCCGGGTCGCCATCGAGCCATTCTCTGACCACGTAATGGTAAAACTGCTTCGACCAAAGCAAGCCGGCGTAGGCCTGTCGGGCGACTTCAACTTCGGCCTTCGGCATGCCGTCGGGGATGCGGTCGGCGTAGAACTCGTCCGCTTCGCGCTTTCGCTGGGCGAACACTTCCTCGAAGCCCGCTCCGAACGGTTCCTGCGGCGATTCTTCTTCCGCCGACAGGCGAAGGTCAACGATTGCGTAGCCCGCCGAGGGTATCGACAGTTTGTAGTAAGCCGCCGCCTTGGTTCCTCGTGCCTGGCGATTGACGACGTCGCCGCGGCCGCGGATGAGAAACTCGTGGAATGCGTCTTTGACGTACGGGCCGGCATTGCTGCCGCCGAACAGGCGGGCGACGTTCGTCTCATTTTCAGTGAAGAGCCACTGCGGCGATGTGGCGTCGGCCGCCGGCCCGGCCGCGAGCCGGAACCGACCGAGATTCACGTGATCCGTCTGTAGCGTGCGCTCGTCGCGCCGTGCGATCGACGGTTTCGGCCAGCAACCTTCGTGCGTGCAACCGGCCGTCCACGTGTTGCGAAACCAGAGCGTCGGCAGCAGGTGCAAGGTGGCCGGTTCCGGCCCGCGGTTGGCTGCGGTGATGCGGATCAGTATGTCGTTGGGTGACGCCTTGGCATATTCCACGAAGACGTCGAAGTAGCGTCCCGCGTCGAAAATCCCCGTGTCGAGCAACTCGAATTCGGGATCGCCCTTGCCGCGACGGCCGTTTTCCTCCACCAATTGCGCGTAGGGAAACGCCTCTTGTGGATACTTGTAGAGCGCCTTCAGGTAAGAGTGTGTCGGCGTCGAGTCGAGGTAAAAGTAGCATTCCTTGACGTCTTCGCCGTGGTTTCCCTCAGGGCCGGTCAGTCCATACAGGCGTTCTTTCAGGATCGGGTCGCGGCCGTTCCACAACGCCAGGGCAAAGCAGAGCCGGCATTGACGGTCGCAGATTCCCAACAGGCCGTCTTCGCCCCAGCGGTAGGCCCGGCTGCGGGCCTGGTCGTGCGGGAAATAGGTCCAGGCCGAGCCGTCGGCCGAATAGTCTTCACGGACCGTCCCCCATTGTCGTTCCGACAAATACGGTCCCCAACGCTTCCAGTTCGCCTTTCGCGCACTGTCTTCGGCCAGTCGCAACGACTCGGCGTCGCGGCACTCCCGCCCATCGGCAAAAGGATTCGGAGCTGGAGCGGCGACTGAGTTTGAAGCGGGCGTCATTCGAATCCGACGTGGCTGCCTGATTGAAACATGAAAACGCAAAACGGAGCCCGGCGCCCCGTCTGTTCACCATTCTAAACGTGCTACGCCGGCCAGGCGCGGAGCGCCCATTCAACAACCGTTTCGAGCTGAGCGCGCGTGGCTCCGCCGGCCGCTTGCACGGAAAGTCCCCAGACGACCGTCATGATGAAGCGGGCAAGTTCGCCAGCATTTGCCGTCGACGACAAGTCACCTTCGGCGATGGCACGCTCAAATCGCCGTCGAACGGCTGCCTCGGCTGCCGATCGTCGCCGGCTCAGCTCCTCGCGGATCGATGCGGCCGCCGGCCCGGAGGCCAGCGAGCCGTGAACGAGCAGGCAGCCGTCGGGGTGTCGCCGGTCCATGACCATCCGGATCGCCCCCTCAAAAAGCTTTTCGACCGCCCGCCGCGCGGTTGGTTCCTCAAGGGCCGCGGGCAAATAGGATGCCGGCTTCTGCAGGTAGCGATCGAGAGCCTTGCGGAACAGAGCCTCCTTGTTGCCGAAGGCCGCGTATAGGCTTGGCACGTTCACGCCCATCGCCTCGGTCAGCGAGGCTAGCGACGTCCCCTCGTAACCGTGCCGCCAGAAGAGCAAAAGCGCCGCGTCGAGGGCCGCGTCGATCTCGAATTCCCTGGGACGACCTCTCGGCACCGACGTGTCTCCCGCGTTTTCCTCTCGGCGGCCGCCGCGAACGGTTGACGGCACCGCACGAGCGCCTTATCTTTAGCGTCCGCTACACAAGTTTTCGCCAGGAGGAGCTTTCGTGCAAGTGGCAAAAACGCCTCCGGCGGCGGGCGGCAAAGAGTCGGGTCTTACCGGGAGGACCAATCGGTGAGCAGCGTTCGTGTTCTCGTGGGGACGCGCAAGGGAGCGTTCATTCTCAGCTCCGACGGCAAGCGTGAGCGTTGGGACGTGAGCGGGCCCCACTTCGGTGGCTGGGAAATCTACCACATGAAAGGCTCGGCCGTTGATCCCAACCGGATCTATGCCTCGCAGTCGAGCGGATGGTTCGGCCAGGTCATGCAGCGCTCTAACGACGGCGGCAAGACCTGGGAGCCGGTGGGGAACAAGTTCGTGTACGAGGGAACGACCGGCACGCACTTGTGGTACGACGGCACGCCCCACCCGTGGGAGTTCAAGCGGGTCTGGCACCTGGAGCCGTCGCTCGCCGATCCCGACACCGTCTACGCCGGCGTGGAAGACGCCGCCTTTTTCCGCACGACCGACGGCGGCCAGACGTGGCACGAGCTGCCCGGCTTGCGCGGCCACGGCTCGGGCCGCTTCTGGCAACCCGGGGCCGGCGGAATGGGGCTGCACACTATCCTGCTCGACCCGGTGAATCCGGACCGTATTTTTATCGCGATTTCTGCCGCGGGCGTTTTTCGCACGCTCGACGGCGGCCAGACCTGGCAGCCCGTCAACCGCGGCCTCCAGTCTCCCTATGTCCTGCCCGACCCGGACGCGGAGGTCGGCCACTGCGTGCATCGTATCGCCGCCCACCCGTCGCGGCCGAACGTGCTGTTCATGCAAAAACACTGGGACGTGATGCGCAGCGACGACGGAGGCGACTCCTGGCAGGAAGTCAGCGGGAACCTTCCGACCGATTTTGGATTCGTAATCGACGTCCATGCGCACGAACCCGAAACCATCTACGTCGTGCCGATCAAGAGCGACTCGGAGCACTATCCGCCGGAAGGCAAGTTGCGGGTCTACCGCAGCCGCACCGGCGGAAACGAGTGGGAGCCGCTTGAGAACGGACTGCCGCAGCAGGACTGCTACGTCAACGTTCTGCGCGACGCGATGGCGGTCGATTCGCTCGATTCGTGCGGCATTTATTTCGGCACGACGGGCGGCCAGGTGTACGCGTCGACAGACGGAGGCGACTCCTGGAACGCCGTCGTCCGCGATCTTCCGGCCGTCCTGTCGGTCGAAGTTCAAACGCTCCCATGATTCGAGTGGTGCTCCCCTATCATTTGCGGACGCTCGCGGGGGTGGGGGCCGAAGTCGAGCTCGACGTGCCCGGGCCTGTGACTCAGCGATCGGTGCTCGACGCCCTCGAGTCGCGATATCCGATGCTGCGCGGAACGATCCGCGACCAGGTGACGCAAAAGCGTCGCCCGTTCCTGCGGTTCTTCGCCTGCGAAGAGGATTGGTCTAACGATTCGCCCGACGCGGCGCTGCCGGAGGTCGTGGCCTCGGGTGCCGAGCCATTTTATGTGATCGGCGCGATCGCCGGAGGATAGAACCGTTCCTCTGAGGTGCTTTTGTGAGAGCGACCATGACGACGTTGCGATCTGACCGGTCGCCGCAGTTACTTGCCCTCTCGCTTTCGCCTAGATGCCTCCGCAGCGTCGCGAGACAGCTTCATTTCCGTTTCCCAGTCGGAAAAGCCCAATGACTCGTGCAGCTCTTTGATCTGGGCCTCAGGTTTACAATTGTCGGGACTGTCGAGTTCGCGCACAGCGAAGATGCGAAATTCCTTGTACGGCAGTTCGGGGGCTCCCCAGACACCGGCTCCATCTAGGACGGAGCCCAAGTCGCTTAAACACTGGCGCTGCATCAATCGCGCAAAATGGGCCAGGTCGTCCGCAGAAGCCCCTGAATCCAGCAAGCGCTTAATGACACCATCGCCCTCGTCGGAATCAGCCTCTTTCGCTCGATTCTTGACCCACGACGAGTCGTGGATTCGAGCAAGACAAAACTCCGCGAGCTTTTGGAAACACAGCGTTTCGAGAAGTGGCTCTCCTTCGTCGATTGCTTCCGTAGCGGCTTCTTTTGCACTATCGGCATCCCAGCCACTCTCAATCAGAAACGCTTCAGTTGCTTGCCGCTTTTCTTTCTTGTTCATGGCACGTTTCCTCGAAAGATAAGGGGACCTGCTTCATCCGCCGGCGCAGAGGCCACAAGGACCACGCGGATGACCCAGATAGAGCGCCGGTTTTTCAAGACCTCCTCAACTCAAACTTGATGTGTCTGGGGCGCGCTTCGCCCCGTGCCACCCTTCTGCTAACGTCCCGCGGCGGTTTCAGCGGGAGGAGTCACCACAAGCACACGCTTGGGAACCCGGCCCACGGCAATTCGAGCGACAATTTGGCGGCTTGACGTGTCGATCACCGCAACCGTGTTGCCGATCCGCTCACTGATATAGCAGAACCGTCCATCGGGCGAGAAACAGATCCAGTAGCCGCCTCCCTGCATCGCGATTGTGGCGACCTGATGCGGTGGCTCGACCGTAAGGTCGAACACATAGGTCCGGTCGTGAAAAACGTCGCACATCCAGAGCTCCTTCTCCTCCGGAGTCAGCGCGATCCCGTGGCTGCGGCTCGTCGTGCGGAGGAGTTCGGCGGGCACGGTCGCCTCGACCCGATGAATGACCTTGCGGGCAGGCACGTCGCAGACCTCGAAACCGATCAGTGTATCGACGTTCGCGTAGAGGCGTTTTTCATCGCGTGAAAGGGCGATCGGCCGAGGCGCATCGGACAGCGGGATCTCGCCGATCAACTTGTGCGTTTGCATGTCGGCAATCAGCACGTGATACGAGCCCTTAGGACCAAGATACATCCTCCGCCCATCGGGCGACGAAAGGGTGTTGTGCGGACGTCCTCCCGTGGGGATTTTGCTCATGACCTCGCCTCGCCGCGTGTCGATAACCCACCAGGAGGCGTCGTCACAGGGCACGCACGCCAGACGGCCGTCGGGCGTGCAGGCAAGCTGGTTGGGGCGGGGGCCGATCGTCAGCCGCCGCGTAACCTTGTCCGTCCGCGGATCAAACCACACAAGCTCCCCCGAATCGCCGCCTGTGTTCTCGATCGTGATCAAGAGCAGGTCGCCAGCGGCCGTCGCCGCCAGCCCGTGCGGCTGCGGGCCGACCGCGACCCGGCCGATCACCCGATTGGTTGCGGTATCGATGACGTGGATGTCGTCGCCGGCGGAGTTCGCGACGTAAAGCTTTTGAAGAGGCCTGGAAGCCCCGGCGTCTGCCGCCGACACCAGGATCGCCAATCCAACGAGCAGCGCGTGCATACGTGATCTCACCATCGGGCCGGATGCGTCGCCCGAGATTATACCTTATCCCCTACGACTTACCTCGCCAGTTCGACGCGGCCGACAGGGGCCACACCAGAAGTTCAAAACCATGTACTATGTGTGAATGCCGAACTACCTTGAAAACCTGATGATTCGACTCGCCCAGGGAGTCGACAGACTGCCGGAGAGGGTGCGCGCAAAGCACGCCGAATACCTCAAGCGATCGCAACGCGACGACGGCGGGTTCGCCGGACGCGAAGGGGAGAGCGATCTCTACTACACGGCTTTCGCCCTGCGAGGACTGGCACTGCTGGGCGAACTCGATGGCGAGCCAGCTGAACGTGCCGCCGGCTTTCTCAAAAGGCAGCCTTCCGCAACGACGCCGCTGGTCGATTTTATTTCTTTCCTGTTCGGCGGTGCGCTGTTGCAAGCGGCGGCCGGTATCGACGTGTTCGCCTCGGCGGCGCCCGCCTGGCGGGAATCCGTCGCCAGTCTTTTCGAGCGGTTTCGCAGGTCCGACGGAGGTTACGCCAAGACGGACGAGGGGCATTCCAGCAGCACCTACCACACGTTCCTGATCGCCGTCGCCCAACAACTGCTTGGCTCTTCACCGGCCGACCGTTCGCGGCTAATCGATTTCGTCCGCTCGCGGCGGCGCGAAGACGGCGGCTTTGTCGAAATCGGGCCGATGCGCAAAAGCGGCACGAATCCCACCGCGGCCGCCGCCGGATTGCTCACGATGGTCGATGCCTTTGATGAAGAACTCCGGGGAGGAGTGGTCGGTTTCCTGAGCGAAATGCAGACCGACGAGGGGGGACTCAAGGCGAACACGCGCATTCCGCTGGCGGACGTGCTCAGCACCTTCACCGGCCTGCTGACGCTCGCCGATTCGGCTGGGCTCGACGAGATCGACGGCCGCGCCGCCTGGAGGTACGTCGCTTCGCTCGAAGCAGACGGAGGAGGCTTTTACGCGGGGGTATGGGATACGGCGGCCGACGTGGAGTACACGTTTTACGGACTGGGGTCGCTGGCCCTATTGGCAGGCGCCGGCTAAGCATCCCCGTCTACCGCGTCCCCTTCGCATCCGCTATTCTTGCATCATTCTTCGCCTAAGTCCCGCCGTTGGCCATGTCCGATCTGTCCGTCCAGGAAGTCACCAAGGAATTTCCCACCCGTGCCGAGCCGCTCGTCGTGCTGCGCGGGTGCTCGTTCGAGCTGGCCCGCGGCGAGAATCTGGCAATTCTGGGACCGAGCGGTTCGGGAAAAAGCACGCTGCTGCAAATCGTGGGCACGCTTGACCAGCCCACGTCGGGCGAGGTGCGGCTTGGCGGCGAGGATCCTTTCCAGCTCAGTGAGCCACAACTGGCGAAATTCCGCAACGAGCGGATCGGTTTCGTCTTTCAGGACCACCACCTGCTGCCGCAGTGCACCGTGCAGGAGAACGTCCTGCTGCCGACCCTCGCGGGCGGCGGAGCCACCGAAGCAGCCTTCGAGCGGGCCCGCATGCTGCTCGACCGGGTCGGTTTGAGCGCTCGGCTCGATCATCGGCCGGCCGAACTGTCGGGCGGAGAGCGGCAGCGCGTGGCGATCGCCCGCGCCTTGATCCGCCAACCGATGCTGTTGCTGGCCGACGAGCCGACCGGCAACCTCGACCGTTCGACCGCGGCCACCATCGGCGAACTGCTGCTGGAGCTTCAGCAGTTGGAACAGACGATGCTCGTGGTCGTCACGCACAGCCTGGAGTTGGCCGCCCGGTTTCAGCGCAAAGTGGAACTGGACGGCGGGCGGCTGGTGCCGGCGTAATTCGAGTTCGCCAGCGTCCCGTCCGCGCGACTGCCGGTCGTCTCCCGTCACTACCGGTAAGGTTCAACGGCTGACTTTGCGGGACGTGCAAGCCAAGTGGCGATTTGCTCAACGGCCTTTTCAACGCCGTCTCGCACGGCAGGTGACAACTCCGAACCCGGCGTAAAATCCGCCCCTTCGACTCCCCAAACCGTCACGCTGGCGGGCAAACGGGCAAGTTCCTTGGCCAGGCGAAGCGCGTCGACAAGCGATAAGTTATGGCTGCCCGACGCGCGCTGGCAGAGGAGCGTGTCGGCCGGCCAATGCCAACAATGGACGCTCCCCGCGGCGCCATCGGGCGCGCACGCGTCGCAGATGACGAGGCGCTCGACGCCTTCCAGCACGTCTAACAGTTCCCCTGGAGAGCGGAGCAGTTTGCACGTGCAATTCAAAATGCCGCCTCGGGACGCTAGCCGCTCGACAACCTCCCAGCCGGCACGGTCATCGCCGTGAAAGCTGCCCAGCCCGACGAGCAGCGTCGTCGGCGTCATGAGCGATCGATCGTGAGCCGCAGAAAGTGCGTCGAGCAGCTTATGCACGGATCGTAATTGCGGACCAGATGCTCGCAAGAGCGGGTCATGGCCGGCTCGTCGCGGTCGGCAATGTGCGGGATCCAGTTGCGCAGGTCGTCTTCGATCTGCCCCTGGTTCTGCGACGTGGGCGGGACGATCTTCGCGAACACGACAAGACCTTCGTCGTTCACTTCGTAACGATGATAGAGAAGCCCCCGAGGAGCTTCGGTCGCCGCGCAGCCGACTCCCGTTCGCGGCGGACAATCGACGCGCGGCCGTGCCAAACCTCGGTACGTCTTCAGAATATCGAGAGCCTCTTCATAGACGTGGATCAACTCCAGTCCACGGGCGAGGATGCTGTGGAATGAATTGTTCGACGGCCAGGCGATGCCGACCTCGTCGGCCACGCGGCGGGCCGTGGGACTGAGGCGGTCGCCGCTGAGATTGACGCGGGCCAGCGGACCGACGAAGTAGGGCGTGCCGTCGGCTTTGCTCACGCAGTGCAGGGCGGTCGAGTGTGGCACTTGCCGCTCTTCAAAGTGGCTTTCGAAGTCAGTCACTTCGATCGATTCGCCCGTGCTCGTTGCGACGTGCCCCTCGTTGAGCGCGTATTCGTCCGGGTGGGCGAGCGCCACGAAGCGATAGGGCCGTTCGAAATCGGGAAACTCCAGGCCGGCAAGCCAACGGGTAAGTTCGACCGTCGCGGCCAGCCCCCACTCAAAATCGGGAATCAGGGCCGCCATCTCCTCTCGCCGCGGCGCCCGGTAGAAGCCGCCAACCGCCACGTTGATGGGGTGGATGGCGCGGCCACCCAGCACTTCCAACAACTCGTTGCCGTGTTTCTTGAGGCGCAGCCCTCGGTTCACTTCGTTGGGCCAATCGCGAGCCATGGCGATGCCGCTTTCGTAGCCCAGAAAATCGGGCGCGTGCAGAAGGTGGACGTGCAAGGCGTGGCTCTCGATCCACTCGCCGCAATACAGCAGCCGCCGCAACCGGCGGATTTCAGGCGTGATTTGCACCCCCAGCGCGGCCTCCAGGGCGTGAACCGAGCTCATCTGATAAGCGACCGGGCAGATGCCGCAGATACGGGCCACGATGTCGGGCACTTCCGCCAGCGATCGGCCGCGCAGAAAGGCCTCGAATAGCCGCGGCGGCTCGAAGATCACAAGCTGCACCTCTTCCACACGATCGCCCCGAAAGCGAACGTGCAGCCCGCCCTCCCCTTCGACGCGCGCCAGGGCCTCAACCTTGATCACACGAGCCGGTGAACTGACTTCGGTCGACATGAGGGGTGCCTCGCGATATTTACTCTTGGGCAATCCGGTCGCTCTCGGCGCGAAACTCCGGCGCATAGCCGTTGAAGCTGCGGAGCAGGTCGACGGTTGCGCGGCGGGGGAGTCCCTCGCCTTGGAATTGATTCGTCAAGCTGACGAGGTTCGGCTGCGTGGCCGGCCCGTAACAGCCGTAGCAACCGCGATCGTACGAAGGGCAGATCGCGCCGCAACCCGCGTGCGTCACCGGCCCCAGACACGCCGTGCCGCGGGCGACCATCACGCAAACCGTGCCCCGCCGCTTGCAATCGAGGCACACGGTGTGGACGGGGGTTCGCGGCCGCCGGCCGTTCAACAGAGCCCCCACGACTTCGAGCAATTGATACTTGTTGATCGGGCAGCCCCGCAACTCAAAATCGACCTTCACGTGGTCGGCGATGGGCGTGGAGGTGGCAAGCGTCTGGATGTAATCGGGATGGGCGTAGACGGCCCGCATGAACTCTGGCGTGTCGGACCAGTTGCGCAGGGCCTGAATGCCGCCTGCCGTGGCGCAGGCGCCGATCGTCACCAGGTATTTTGATTGTTCTCTGATCTCGCGGATGCGCCGGGCGTCGTGCGGCGTGGTGATCGAACCCTCGACCAAGGTAACGTCGTAGGGGCCGGGCTCGACGTGGCTGGTGGCCTCGAGAAAGCAGGCGATGTGCAGTCGATCGGCCACCGCCAGCAGCTCGTCTTCGCAGTCGAGCAAGGAGAGCTGGCACCCGTCGCAGGAGGCGAACTTGAAGACGGCGAGGGAGGGTTTCATGGTCGAGATCCTGTTGCGGTTTTCGGCAACTCTGTCTCTGTGCTCGAAGCTCTAACCTCTAAAAGCCTTCGACCGCCAGCCAGGGTTCGATACGGTCGAAGCGAAACACAGGGCCATCCTTGCAGATGAAATCCGGGCCTAGCTGGCAATGCCCGCACAGCCCGATGGCACACTGCATGTTGCGCTCGGTCGAGATCCAGCATCGCTCCTTGACGAGCCCGCGCCGCAGCGCGCTGAGCATGACGTATCGCATCATCACTTCCGGGCCGCACGTCAAAAGCACCGTCTTCTCCGTCAGCCACGGGAGGCGGTCGAGAAGCAAGGGGACAACCCCAACGTGGCCTGACCAGTTCACGTCGGCCTGGTCGACCGTGACCGAAACGTCGATCCCGCCGCGTCTCCAATCGTCGTACTCCCGGGCATAAATCAGCGCGTCGGGTGTGCGGGCGCCGTAGAGCAAAGTCACACGGCCGTAATCTTGCCGGTTGGCGAGCACCTCTTGCACCAGCGGTCGAAGAGGCGGAAGGCCGAGCCCCCCCGCCGCAATCAGCACGTCGCGTCCGCGACAGGCATCGAGCGGCCAGCAGGAACCGAACGGGCCTCGCAGGCCGAACGTATCGCCGCGCTGGAGGGCGGCCAGCCCGCGCGTCGTGTTGCCGGCTGCACGCACGGTGAAAGACCAGGTGCCGTCCTTGGCCGACGACCCGCTCACGCCGATCGGCGATTCGCCAGCCCCCGGCAGATAGAGCATACCGAACTGGCCGGGCAAAAAGCGGAAGGATTCGCCCAGGCGACGATCGGCAAAGGCCACGCAGTACGTGGTCACACCCGGCGCCTCGGCGATCTTCTCGCGAATGACAACCGTCTCGGACTGCCAGGGATTGCCCCTTGGAGCGGCCTGGGCCGCGGCGACCGTCATTCGCTTGTCTCCCGAATGGCCGCCACTTCTTCGGTCAGATCGATTCCCACGGGGCACCAGGTGATGCAGCGGCCGCAGCCGACGCACCCCGAAGCTCCAAACTGATCGATCCAGGAAGCAAGCTTGTGCGTGAGCCACTGGCGATAGCGGGAGCGAATCTGATCGCGCACCACGCCGCCGTTCATATAGCTGAAATCGAAGTTAAAGCAGGAATCCCACTGCCGCTCACGTTCGACATGATCGCCCGTCAAATCGCCGACTTCTCGAACGGAGCTGCAGAAACAAGTCGGGCAGACCATCGTGCAGTTGGTGCAGGACAAGCAACGCGTCGCCACGTCGTTCCAGCGAGGATGATCGAGGTTTTTCAGGAGCAGATCTCGCAGACCGTCGGTGTCCAGCCGTTTGCTGATCTGATCGACGGCCTGCTGACGGGCGGCCTCGGCCGAGTTCAGTTCGGCCGGCACAGCCTCTCGCGTGACAATGCCGTCCAAAAACGTCGCGCCGAGATCGCTGCCGGTCTCGACCGTGAATCCGTCGTCGAGTTCGGTCAGCGCCAGGTCGAAGCCCGCCTTCGCGCGGGGGCCGCTACCCATCGACGTGCAGAAACAGGTGCTGGCGGCACCGGTGCAGTTGACTGCCACGACGAACGCCGCCTGCCGCCGCTCGGCGTAGGTCGGATCAACGTACGCCCCTTCCATGAAAATGCGGTCCTGCATCCGCAACGCGGCCAGCTCGCAGGCGCGCACGCCCAGGAAAGCAAACTTGGGCACGGGCGTATCCGGCGTGCTCATTTTCCAACCTTCGGCGGTCCGGTCGGCCGCCGCGACCACGGTCGCTGGCGGAAAAAGAAACCGCTTCCACGAATAGGGGCCGACGACGTAGCCAAACCACGCGTCGTCGCCGCGCCGCACGAGGCGGTATTTACCGGGCGCTTGCTCGTCGGTCCAGCCGCGCGGCAAGTCGTCAACCGATTCGATCCGATCGTAGACGATCGCGTCTTGCTCGATCGTCGAGCCGACGATCTGGTAGCCTTCGGCCACCAGGGCGTCGAGGAGCGACTGAAAATCGCCTTTTGCCAACCAGCGAACCATCCGTGACTGAGCGGCCATGGGCTAGTTTGATTCTGCCGTAAAATCCACCAACATCGTAAGTGTGCGGCGGACACGATGCAACGGGGGCCGCGCCGTTCGCGTAGATGGCGAGGGATTCATTCAGAACGCGTTTCTAAAATGTTGCTGCGTCGCCACTCGACCCAGTCTCGAACCAGCCCGTCGCCGCGCAAAAGCCGCGCAAGGTCCGCGCCCAACTCCGTAAAAAGCTCCTTGTGTCGCATAAATATCTCGTCGTCCGGTTGCAACGCCTCTCCCACCACGGGCAGGCGCTGCCGCCAGCGTATTGAGTCGGGGAGCCGTTTGCGCAGGAAATCAAGCAGGTCGAGCGCGGTGGGACACATCAGGCCCACCGCCAGAGAAATCGACCGACTAGGCGCCTCGGCCTTGTGCCAGTAGCCGTGCGGAATGTAGAGCCAGTCGCCCGCCGAGAGCAGGCAGCGAGAAAGCGGCATGATTTCTCGCTCGTAGCGCATGTCCTGAGGTAGCGATTCCAGCACCGGCCAGGGATTGACCGTATTCTTGCGGAGCGAATATTCCTTGCTGCCCGCGATCTGCAGGATGAAGACGTCTTCGACGTCGTAATGCCACCCGAAGCCATGTTGCCCGGCCGGCGTGCAATAGAGATGGACGTCGACGGCTGCCGTGAAGTCCCGGGCGAAGCCGGCCGCCAACTCGGCGATCTCGGTGTGGCGTCGCTCAGCGTGGCGCACCAGCACCGTGTATCCCTCGTCAAGGAGCCTTGCTGCCTCGTCTGGCGAAGGTTTTTGGGCGCCCTCCCAGCGGCGGCCCTCCTTGACGACCAGCACATCCGCCTCGGGCTGGGCGAGAATGGTTTCCACGACCTGCCAATTGCCCAGATGCGCAAGCGACGAAGCGCCGCCCGGCAGCGAGAAGGGCTGCCGCAAGAAGTATTCGCCGATGAATTGCCGGACCGGAAGGTCGCCGAGAAGCTGTCGAATCATCAGGAGCAAAGTTAACGCAATTCGCCGGCAAAGGCGAATGCGAACGACCGACCGACGCGCGGCCCCTGCCGTCATGACGTGTCGACCCGCCTTTCCCGCTACCGCACGGCATCGCTCGTTGCTACCATACGCACCAAGGGCACGGTGTTTTTCGTCCATCATCGCCAGGTCATGCTCAATCAACTCTTTGCCAAAAAGACGCTCGACAATCTGGTTCACGAAATGGCGGGCGAGCACCGCCTGCATCGGGCCCTGGGCCCGTTGGCGCTGACGGCGATGGGGGTGGGAGCGATCATCGGCGCGGGTATTTTTGTGCTCGTCGGTAAGGCGGCGCATCATACCGCCGGGCCGGCCTTGATGCTTTCGTTTGTGGTCGCCGGCGTGGCATGCGTTTTCGCCGCGTTGTGTTACGCCGAGTTTGCATCGATGGCGCCGGTGGCCGGTTCGGCCTACACCTACGCGTACATGACCCTGGGAGAACTCTTCGCCTGGATCATCGGCTGGGATCTGGTGCTGGAGTACGCGGTCGGCGCCGCGACGGTGGCGCATGGTTGGTCGAGCTATCTCCGCGACCTGCTGAAGGCCAATCAGATTGAGCTTCCCCTGCTCATCCGCGAGGCCCCCATCAAACTCGATGACGCGGGCCACTACACGACCACGGGCAGCGTTCTCGACGGCCTTGCGTTGGCGGTCGTCGTGGTGATGACGACGATTCTGGTGTTGGGCATCCGCGAGAGCGCTCGCTTCAATGCGACCATGGTCGTCCTCAAAGTGGCGATCGTGCTTTTCGTCATCTGCGTGGGGTCCTGGTGGATCGATACCGCGAATTGGCACCCGTTTGCACCGTACGGCTACTCGGGATTGAGCTTCTTCGGCCACACGATCTTGGGGCAAGAAGGCGAGTTAGGAAAGCCGGTGGGGATGTTGGCGGGAGCCTCGATCATCTTCTTCGCCTACATCGGCTTCGACGCGATTTCTACCCAGGCGGAAGAGGCGCGGAATCCGAAGCGAGATTTGCCGATCGGCATCATCGCTTCGCTCTTGATTTGCACGGTGCTCTATATCGCGATGGCGGCGGTGATCACCGGCATGGTTCGTTACGACGAGATCGACGTCGACGCGCCGGTCTCTGATGCGTTCGGAAAAATCGGCCTCGACTGGGCCCAATCGATGATCGCCGTCGGCGCGGTGGCGGGCATCACTTCGGTGCTGCTGGTGATGATGCTCAGTCAGCCACGCGTTTTGCTCGCCATGGCACGAGACGGTTTGCTGCCGTCCGGCTTTTTTGCCGCCATCCATCCTCGTTTCAAGACCCCGTGGAAATCGACGATCCTGACGGGAATCGTGGTGGGAGCGATGGGGTCGCTGTTGCCAATCGACATTCTCTCGGAGTTGGTGAACATCGGCACGCTCCTGGCGTTCGCGATTGTTTGCGCAGCCGTCATGGTGATGCGGAAGACTGACCCCGACGCTCCGCGGCCTTTCCGGGCGCCGCTGGTGCCGCTGGTACCGGTGATGGGTATTTTGTTCTGTCTCGTGTTGATGTTTTCCTTGCCTTGGGAGAACTGGCTCCGGTTAGCACTCTGGCTGGCGGTGGGGCTGGTCATTTATTTCAGCTACGGCCGCTTCCACAGCCGCTTACGTCATCAACTGACGCACGAAATCGCCACACACGGCGTTTCGCCCGCGGGCATGCCGGTCGACGAACCGTGAAGTCTGTGGTCCGGGCGTCCCGCCCGCGTCTCCCTTGTCGGCAGGCCTTACGTGGGCAGCTCGATGACGACCCGCGTCCCTGCACCGGGGGCGCTGTTGATCGTGGCCCGACCGCCTAGTAGACGGGCGCGCTCGCGGATGCCCTGCAGGCCGAAGGTGCGTGCAGTCACGTGCGCGGGGTCGAAGCCGACGCCGTCATCGCTGACGGCTAGCCTGATGTGGCCGTCCGCTTCGTTCAGTTCCACGCGGGCGTGCGATGCCTTGCTGTGCTTGCGGACGTTGGTCAGCGCCTCCTGGCAGACGCGGAACAGCGCGCTCTCGATCAAGGGAGGAAAGCGGAGCGTGCGAACATTGCGCACCAGGTCGATACGGCAGTCGTCGGTCTGTTCGCCGACGAGATACTCGATGGCAGCCAGGACACCCGCCTCGTCGAGAATCGGAGGGCGCAATCCGCTGATCAGGCGGCGGGCCTCGGCCAGCGCTTTGCGCAGAAGCTGGCGCGAAACGTCGATGTTTTCGCGAGGCGTTCCCGGCGGCAGAGCGGACGCGAAGGCGTCGAGGTGCATCAGCGCGGCGGTCGCGTATTGCACCAGCCCATCGTGGATCTCGTAGGCCACCAGCTTGCGATCGTTGTCGCTTAGAGAGAGCAAGTGCTGGAGCAACTCCTGTTCTTGCCGCAGGGCCAGTTCAACCTGCTCTCGCTGGGCGATCTCTTGATGAAGCTGAGTGTTGATGGCGACGAGGTTCGCCGTGCGCTCCGAAACGTGCAATTCCAGCTCATCGCGGGCGCGACGCAGCTCCTCTTCAATCTGCTTTTGCTCGGTGATGTCGACCGCCACGCCGCCGACGAACCACTCTCCGGGGGTTTCCTCAATCGGGAATTTGAACGCCAGCCAGGAATGGGCGACGCCGTCGGGCGTGGGCACGTTTTCGACGGAGTGGATGGGAAGCCGCGACTGCAGGACGGCCAGATCGCCCTTTTGCAGTTTCTCGGCGACTTCGACCGGATAAAGGTCGAAATCGGTTTTGCCCAGCAGGTCTTGCGTTCCCGACTGAAAGGTCTGGCGGTAACGCTGATTGAGGTAAACGCGGCGGCCGGCAGCGTCTTTGATGAAGGCCACGGCGGGGCTGTTGTCCATGAACGTACGGAACCGCCGTTCGCTGGCTTCCAGGCGGCGTTCGGCTTCCTTGCGGGAGCCGATGTCGATCACGAAGGCGACTCCGCGGCTCGGGTCGTCGAGCAGGGCACAGCCGAAGAGGACGGGAACACGGCTGCCGTCGCGGTGGAAATATTCTGTCTCGTAGGGCGTGCAGACGCCGCGCGATTGCAGCTCGCTTAAAGCGTGCCGCACCTGCTCAGCGTATTCAATGGGAACCATCGCCGTCCAAGACAGCCGATTCGCAGAAACGTCGTCGGCCATGTAGCCGACCATTTGCAGGAAGGCGTCGTTGGCTTCGGTAATCGTGCCGGACGCTTCCCAGAAGAAGATGCCGATCATGTTCGATTCCATGATGCGGCGGAAACGGGCTTCGCTTGCGCGGAGGCGTTCGAGTTCTTGTGTCGGGTCGGTCACGGCGAGGCAGCAGGTTGGTCGGAGAACGGCGAAGCTGCCCCGGACGACGGCTCCTTTGCGTTACTGTCCCCTTTTTTGGCGCCGGCCGCAAATCAAACCTTGACGTAGTAGGGGTACTAAAGTACACTGCTAGCATTTGATGTTTGGTTCTTATGTTCACATCTCCGTCTCCTTCCTCCCAGCCGGCGCCTTTTCCGACTGCCCAGGGTCGGCCTGCTCGCGATGAAATCCTGGTCCAGCTTCAAAAACAGCTCCGTCGCTGGGAAGAGACCAAGCGGCCGACTACGGTATGCAGTTCGACCGGCTGCGCCGAGCTCGATCGGCTTTTTCCCGGCGGGGGAGTGAGTCGTGGCACGCTCGTGGAGTGGCTCGCCGAAGACGTGGGGAGCGGAGCGATGTGGCTGGCCCTGGTCGTAGCGCGCGAAGCTTGCCACGGGGGTGGCCCGCTGCTGGTGATCGATGGCCGGGGGACGTTTTATCCGCCCGCCGCGGCCCGGGCGGGAGTTGACCTGGAGCGGCTGATCGTGGTTCGTCCGGCCACGGCCCGCGACGAAACGTGGGCGCTCGACCAGAGTTTGCGCTGCCCGGGGCTGGGCGCCGTCCTGTGTGTGACGGATCGCTTACGCCAGCGGGCGGCCCGGCGGCTGCAACTGGCGGCCGAAGCGAGCGGAGGCGTGGGGCTCTTGGTGCGACCAGCCTCGGTTCGCAGCGAACCGTGCTGGGCGGAGGTGCGGCTGCTGGTCGAGCCTCGCGCCGGCACGGCGGGCCGGCGGCTGGAAGTTGAGCTGCTCAAGACGCGGGGCACCGTGGCAAGCGAGTTGGCCGGGTCGAGCGAACTGATCGGCCCCAGCGCGGTTGGAAAAGGGCGGTTGACTCTGGAGATCGACGATGAAACGGGTCTTGTGCGTGCGGTTGCCCGACTGGCCGCGCCAGCGGCACAGCGTCGTTCGTCGGGAGCTTGAGTTGACCGACCGTGAGGCGCTGGCGAGTCTCGTCCCCTGGTGCGAGCAGTTCAGTCCGTCGGTGGCGGTCGATACGATGGAGCCGCCGGAAAGCCTGTTGCTGGACGTAACGGGCCTGGCCGGCCTGTTTCACGGCGAAGAATCGCTGGTCGAACACGTTCAGCGCGAGTTCGGCCGCCGCGGCCTGACGACGCGCGTGGCGCTGGCCGACACGCCCGGAGCCGCTTGGGGGTTAGCCCACTATGGTGAAATGGCCCAACCCTTTCTCGTTGTGCCGACGGGCCAAACTCTCGCCGAGCTGTCGTCCCTGCCTATCGAGGCACTACGGCTAGAAAATCCCGAGTGCGTGGAAACGTTAAAAGATCTCGGTCTTCGTCGTATCGGGCAATTGCTCTCTTTCTCGCGGGATAGCCTGGCGGCCCGTTTTGGGCCCGAGCTGCTTTTGCGGCTCGATCAGGCCAGCGGCGCCGTGGAGGAAGTCGTCGCGACCTGCCATCCGGCGCCTGCGGTCGGGGCCGAATGGATTTTTGAGCACCCCACCGATCGGGAGGAGGTCATCCGCCAGGTCTTCCTGTGGCTGTTGGAGAAAATCACGCGCGAGTTGACGCCGCGGCGGCAAGGCGTGCAAGAGCTGGTTTGCCGCTGGCGAGGCGAGAACGGCTCAAGCGGAAAGATCACCGTCGGGTTGTACCGCGCAAGCGCTTCGCCGCGGCACCTGGCTGAGCTGATTGAAATGCAGTGGGAAGCGGCGCGTGGCAAGCTGGCCGAGCCGCTCACCTTGCTGAGCATTTCGGTCACGGCCGAGGCAGAGTTGGAATGCCGTCAGCAGGAGCTGTTCGAGAGGGGGGAGGGAGACTCTCGAGACGACCCGCGGCAGACGGCCCTTTTAGTCGATCGGCTCAGCAGCCGGCTGGGACGCAGTTCGGTCGTGCGGCCCAGGCTTTTGCCCGAAGCCCAACCCGAGCTGGCCTGGCGGTACGAACCGCTTGTCGGCGGATCAAAGCGGCGGCCCGATCGCCCTTCGTCGAAAAAGCGGTCGCCGGCACGGCGGGATTCTCCCCGTTCTTTCTCAAAAAACGCCACTTCTCCCTCTTGGTCGTTTGTGCGACCGTTGTCGCTTGCCGTCCGGCCGCTTGCCGTAGAGGTGGTTTCGATGGCGCCGCACGGTCCGCCGCTGGCCTTTGTTTTTTGGGGTCGGCAGCACCGCGTCCATCGCACCTGGGGTCCCGAGCGCATTCATACCGGTTGGTGGCGCGGGCGAAGCGTTCGCCGCGACTATTACCGCGTGGAGACGACCGCCGGATGCTGGTTCTGGCTTTTCCGCCAGCCTGGCGAGGCTCGTTGGTATTTTCACGGCACGTTCGACTGAGGGCCCGCCGAGAACACCATGGCCGACTCGCCAGGAATCGACCAACCCTCATCGGCGACCACCGCCGGAGTGCCCCCTCCCCCATAGTCGAATCGCTCGCTCGACCAGAGAATCTCCCAGCGACCTCTCTCCGGCGGAGCCAGCAACGGCTGCGGGACCGAACGAAGTCGCAACTCTCTCCCAAAATTCACCACCAGCAAGCGGTCGCCTTCCTCACCGCCCAGATAGCGAAGCACAAAGGCATCGTCGGAAAGGCGCGCGCCGTGAACCGCTTCCGAAGCTTGCCGGCGGAAGACCAGATCGCGCCGCCTGAGCCAAATCAGGTCGCGGTGCAATCGATAGCTCTCCGCGTGCCGCTGGCGATCGGCGAAGTCGAGTTTCGAGCGTTCGAACGTGTTGGCAGCCGTAGGATCGCACAAACGGGCCTGCATCTCGCGAGAAGCAAGCGAGGCAAACTGCTTAAGGAAATCGGCCCGACCGCGGGCGACTTTCTCGCCCTCTTCCGGCGGACCATCGTAGAAGTAAAGAAACGGGCTGGAGGCCGAAAACTCTTCCCCTTGGAAAATAAACGGCGTCCCCGGCGCCAGCAACAAGAAAGCGGTGGCCGCCCGAAACCGCCCCGGACTGGTCATCTGCCACACGCGCAACCCGCGCGCCGAGTTGGCCAACTGGTCATGATTCTCCAGGTAGTTCACAAACGTCGGCCCACCGAGGCCGAATGTCGGCGAGCCGCGCGGGGCGTGCTGCCACGGATAGAACTGGCCCTGGTAAAGGTAGCCCCATTTGGCCAGGGCTACAAACTCCTCGGGCGAGCCGAAGTAATCGCTGTAATAGGCCTCGCGGCGGCCGGTAAGGCGCACCATCAGGCTGTGGTGAAAATCGTCGTTCCAGAGCGCGTCGAAGTCGTAGCCTCCCGCTTCGCGGGAACGCACGATGCGGACCTGCTGCGGCTCGTTTTCACCCAGCAAGAAGATCTCCTTGCCAGCCGCCGCACGGCGTGCTTCCTCGCCCAACTCGCACAGGATGTGCTGCGTCGAAACATCGTAAAAAGCCTGCGTCGCGTCGACGCGGAAGCCGTCGAAGTGAAACTCTTCGATCCAGTAACGGACGTTCGCCAGAATGAACTCACGCACCGGGGTGGCATTCTCGCCGTCGAAATTCACCGCCGGCCCCCACTCGCAACGATGGCGGTCGCTGTGATAGTAACGCGAGAACTGGGTCAGAAAATTCCCGACCGACCCGAAGTGGTTGTAGACCACGTCGAGTATGACGCCGATTCCCAGCGCGTGGGCACGGTCGACGAAACGACGAACGTCGTCGGGCGCGCCATACAACCGGCAGGGAGCAAACAAGTTGACGCCGTCGTAGCCCCAGCCGAATCGACCCGGAAAATCGGCGATCGGCATCACCTCGACCACCGTGATCCCCAGGTCGGCCAACTCCGGAAGCTCCACGGTGGCGGCTTCCCACGTCCCTTCCCGCGTAAAGGTGCCGACGTGCAACTCGTAGAGGATCTGGCCCGCTGGATTCACACCGGCCCAGGCGGAATCGCTCCAGCGGAATCGGTTGGGATCCACCACCTGCGAGGGACCGAAGGGGCCGTCGGGCTGGAACCGGGACGCCGGATCGGGAAAGAGTTGCCGATCGTCGCCGTCGAGACGAAACCGGTAGAGCTCACCTGGTCGTACATCGGACGCGAGAACGCCGAAATAGCCGCCGACCTCGCGCGTCAACTCGATGATCGAGCTTGCGCCCTGCCGTGGTTCGATCACAACTTCGATCTTCTGCCGTTCCGGCGCCCAGACGCGGAAATGAACGCCGCCGGACGGGTGCAGCTCTGCACCGACCGGAAGCCAACGTGGGCGAAGCACCGTCTCTGACGCAGAGTGGCACAAAAGTTGTGGTTCCATCACAGGCCGCTGAAATACCAGGGTGACGCATCCTCACGAAACGCGTCGCTTTCCTCAGCAGCCGGCGTGCCATTTGCGATTGACCTTCGAACTGCCAGCTTCGCCGTTCTCAAAAGCCATGTTGATAACGCCTCAACCCCCGGCCCCGCAGACCGACCATCGTCTGATCGTCAACCGGATGCCGTTGGAACGATGCCTTACAACAACCCCTGACCTTCTGCTCGACCGTGAATGGTTGGTAACCAACGGCCTGGGAGGGTATGCCTCGGGGTCGGTCGCCGGAGTTTCGACGCGGCGGTATCACGGGCTGTTGGTCGCAGCGCTCGCGGCACCTTTGGGCCGCACGGTGATGCTCAACCACCTGCTGGAAGAATTACGCCTGCCCGGCGGCAGCGTCGTCCCATTGGGGGGCGACGAACGGGCGAAAGAGGGCCTGGTCGTACACGGCGCGACCTCGCTGGAGGAATTCCGCCTGGAGTCGGGCTTGCCCGTTTGGGCCTACGCAGTCGGCGGCTTCTTGATTGAGAAGCGACTTCTCCTCCTTTATCGGCAGAACACGGTCCATGTGACGTACCGCATGCTTGCCGGTCCCGGTTCGGTGCGGTTGCGGCTGCGTCCGTCGGTACATTTTCGGCCGCACGAGCAACCTGTTTCCGCACACGTCGAGAAGTCGTTCACGGTGGTCTCCGCCCGTGAAGGGTTCGAGATCCACTATCCGCAGTTTCCACCGTTGCGCACACGGCTGATCGGGCCCAAGTCGGCGATGGTGCTCGATGGTGGTCACTGGCGAGAACTCTATTATCGCCTGGAGCACGAGCGAGGTTACGACTCGAAAGGCAAGGTCTGGAGTCCCGGATATTTTCGCAGTGATCTGGCACCTGGCCAGGATGCGACGCTTGTGGCCAGTACCGAATCGTGGGACGTGGTCTCGGCGATCGATTCCAGCGAAGCGGCCGCCGCCGAGCAGACGCGCCGCACTCGGCTCCTGGACCAGGCGTGTACGAACCCGGACGATTCTTTCGCCGCAGAGCTTGTGCTGGCGGCCGATCAGTTCGTTATCACCCCCGCCACGCGCGTGGCCGACGCTGCCCGCTCGCAGGCGGCGGGGGACGAAGCCCGGAGCGTCATCGCCGGGTATCACTGGTTCACCGATTGGGGACGCGACACGATGATCAGCCTGGAGGGGCTGTCCCTGCTAACGGGGCGGCATGAGGAGGCCGGCTACATCCTCCGTTCTTTCGCTCACCACATTCGCGACGGCCTGATCCCCAACCTTTTTCCCGAGGGAGGCCGAGAGGGCCTGTATCACACCGCCGACGCCACACTCTGGTACTTTCACGCTCTCGATCGCTATCTGCAGGCGACGGGAGATCGCATCACCTTGCGATTGCTCTTGCCGCTGCTGCGAAACGTGATCGACCATCACCGGCAAGGGACGAGTTTTGGCATCCGCGTCGATCCGGACGATGGTTTGCTCAGTCAGGGACAAGCCGGTTATCAGCTCACCTGGATGGACGCCAAGGTGGGCGACTGGGTCGTGACGCCGCGGCGGGGGAAGGCAGTCGAGATCAACGCGCTGTGGTACAACGCCTTGCGTCTCACCCATCAGTGGGTTCTCGAAGAGGAAACGCCCGACGCGGCGGAACCCTATGCGGAGGCTTCCGACCAGGTCTACCATTCGTTCAATGCGCGCTTCTGGTTCGAGCAGGGAGGGTATCTGTATGACGTGGTCGACGGCGAGGCCGGCAACGACGCGAGTTTCCGGCCGAATCAGATCTTTGCCATCTCGCTCGATCATCCGGTGCTGGAACGAGCGCGCTGGCATGGCGTGCTCCAGCAGATCATCAACCGACTATTGACGCCGATGGGCTTGCGTTCGCTCGCACCAGGCGAACCTGGCTATAAGGCACAGTACTACGGCGACTTGAGGGCCCGCGACGCAGCCTATCATCAGGGGACGGTTTGGGCCTGGTTGGTCGGCCCGATGGTAGATGCCTGGCTCAAGGTCCATCCTCATGATCGGGCTACCGCTCGCGGCTTCTTGGATGGATTTCGGGCCCATGTGGGGGAAGCCTGCTTCGGCTCGATTAGCGAGGTTTTCGATGCCGAGGCGCCCTACACGCCACGCGGATGCGTGGCCCAAGCTTGGAGCGTGGCGGAAGTGCTGCGAGCATGGCTGGCGACGGCTTGCGAGAACGAACAGTCCGCGCCAACGCCGTCCTGAAACGGGAAGAGGCGCATCAAAAAGGCCACCACAGCCAGGGGCAGCTAGCTGGGCAGCCTTTCCGATGCCAGAGCGGAACCTCCGGCATGGGGGCTTGAGATCTACAGGAAGAAGGAAGCTGCCGACGTCCCGAACCGTCCGCCGTGACTTTAGAGAGGTATCTCAAACATAAATTGCAGACGGTGCGGGGCAAATGCACAAACAAAACCTGCACGAAGCCGCTGCGCCCCAAGCCCACAACGACGGTCATGCCGTGCCGATCGGCCTCATGAAGCGGCCCTACACCCCCACCTTGTGGACAAGAAAACATGGCCCAATAGAAGTGACGTGTCAAACGCCTCGAAGCCCATTTCTTTCCACGAAGGAGGTCGGCCGCACTCCTACCGATTCGAGAAATTTCGCACTGGTCGAAGCGTGCTATCGCCCTTGCGCACGAGGATCGCAACCAGATTGTTGCGGTCGTCAACGGCCGCAACCTCTTCACCCACAGCCTCTTCTCTCTGTGAACCGCTTCGATCGGCGATTGCCAGTCCGTGGCGCAGACGCTCGATCTCAGGTTCCGTCACCGCCACCCTGGCGAGTTGCCCCAGAGCGTCCAAGGGCGGACGCAGCCACTCCGCCAACGCGGTGGGCGCGAGTTCGTCGGGCAACCTGGCATCTTCCAAGGTGAAACTTCCGACCCTCGTCCGTACCAACGCCGACATCACCGCCGTTGTCCCTACGGCCGCGGCCAAGTCGCGGCCCAGCGAGCGTAGATAGGTGCCCGAGCCGCATTCGACGTCGAGGACAAGCTCCGGAAACTCATAACGGACCACGTCGATGCGATGGATGACAACCGGACGCGGCACAAGCTCGACGGGCTGTCCCGAGCGAGCCAACTCGTACGCTCGGCGTCCCGCCACCTTCAGGGCCGAGTAAACCGGCGGACGCTGCTCGATCCGGCCCACGAAACTCGCCGCAGCCGCACGAAGTTCTTCTTCGCTCGGCTGGCGAGCCCCCGCGACGACCCGTACCTCGCCTTCGATGTCCTCGGTATCGCTTTCGCGGCCAAGGAGGAACGTGCCGATATAACGCTTTGGCATGGCTTGCACATAAGCGATCAATCGGGTTGCCGCGCCGACGCACACCACGAGAACCCCGGAGGCAAGTGGGTCGAGCGTGCCGGCGTGGCCCACCTTGGCCGGCCTTACCAAGCGTTTCACGCAATCCACCGCCCGTCGAGAGGTCATGCCGCGCGGCTTGTGAAGGTTGACGATTCCTGAAGTTGCTCTCGAGACGCCGAACATGGCAGGCGGTATTTGACGGTTGGGTCGACTTTAGGGGCGAGGCCGCAAGGCATTTACGGGTTTGCAGTTACAGCAACGAGACAACTTTCTATCGGCCGGCGAACTCGCAGTGAATGTTGACCGGCCGCCAGATTGGAAGAAATGTTCACGATGGCCTGTGGAGGCGGCCCGATGGTTGTTACAATCGAGCGAGTTCGTCGCCGAGCACGCTGCATTCACCTTCCGAGCACGTTCGCTTTGTCGGAAAGCCACGAAGTGCCACCATTAGTCCATCGCTGTGGGCGGAAAGAGTAAAGTCGCAATGGCTGCGGGTCCCGGACAATCTTATTCGACCCTTCCGCGCACCAAACATCCTAGCCGACCTGTCCGGACCCGTCTCGGCCGTCGAGCCGAGAGCGATCTCCCACGTCCGTCGCAGCGGACGCTGTCCCATCCTGCGACGGTTGATCGCCACAAGATTCTTTGGCCCTACGTAATCAGTCTGTCATTCTATCACTTCGCTGCGCTCTTCACGCTGATTCCTTGGCTGTTCAGTTGGACCGGCGTGGCGCTGCTGGTGGCCGGCTTATACGTCTTCGGCACGCTCGGCATCAACCTCTGCTTCCATCGACTGCTGACGCACCGGGGCTTCAGTTGCCCGCGCTGGCTTGAGCACGGCCTGGCGCTGCTCGGCGTTTGCTGCCTGCAAGACACCCCGGCACGGTGGGTCGCCGTACACCGCCTGCACCACCAGCATTCCGACGATGAGCCCGACCCGCACAGTCCGCTTGTCACGTTCTTTTGGAGCCACGTGGGCTGGCTGCTGGTCGAGAACCGGCAGGTAAACAGCGTGCTAACCTATGATCGCTACGCGCGAGACGTTCTGAAGGATCCCTTCTACTTCGCCTTTGAGAAACACCTTCTCTGGGTCTGGGTCAACCTGCTCCAGTGGTCTGCCTTCTTTGGCACCGGTCTGGCGATCGGCTGGTTCGGAGGCACGCTGATGGACGGCGTGCAGTTTGGTTTGAGCCTCCTGGTGTGGGGCGTTTTTGCTCGAACGGTGGCCGTGTGGCATATCACCTGGAGCGTGAATTCAGCCACGCACCTCTGGGGCTACCGCAATTACCAAACGGGCGAGAACAGCCGCAACAACTGGCTGGTAGCCTTGATCTCCAACGGCGAAGGCTGGCACAACAACCATCATGCCGACCAGCGCAGCGCGGCCCACGGCCATCGCTGGTGGGAATTCGACGTCACCTACCTCACGATCCTGTTGCTGGAAAAAATCGGCCTGGTGACCGACGTGGTTCGTCCCAACCAGCAGACGGTCGACGCTTAGCGCTTTTAAGCCGGGCTTGGCCTCACACCCAGATATCGGACGTGCAGTCGCCGCCGGGAAAGTGCATCTCGTGGGCCCGCGCCGGGCCGCCTGGTTCGTGTCCGAAATCGACAAAGAAATCGTGGTTGATTGTGAGCCCGCCGCGATGGGTGTCGCAATCGATTTGCACCAGATAGCTGCCCCGTTGCACCATGTCCGGGTAGAACTGGTTGTCCCAGGCGCTGTAGAGCGAATTGGTCACGTAGAGCCGCTTACCGTCGAGGCTAAGCTGGAGCATCTGCGGTCCGCCAGTAACCTTGCGACCCCGAAGTTGTGACAGCCTACCCAGGACGCCGCCGAGCCAAATCTGTCCCACGAGCCGCGGCTTGCCGGGGTTCCTCATGTCATATTGCCGAATGTCCCCGTGCAGCCAGTTAGAAAAATAGAGAAAGCGATCGTCCAGCGAGAGCACGAGGTCGGTGATTAAGCCGGGAACGGGAAACGGCCAGCCCGCCTTCTCCACCGGTTCGACTTGGATCACCTTTTCGACCTGCCAGGCGTCTGCATCGCGGTGCCAGTGCCACACGCTGCTGGAAAGGGCCGCGCCGACGAAGCCGTGCGTACTGTCGGGGTCGTGATGGAAGCGGACCTCAAGCGGAATCCGGCCCTCGATTCCCAAGTCGAACGTTTTGTTGAGCCGGCGCTCCTTCCAGTCCCAGAAGTGGATTCGGCTCCCATACTTGCCCGCCTCGACGTCTTCGGCTTGGAAGCCGCCCTCGAACGTTTTAGGGGCCGCCCACTCGCTGGTGACCATGACGTTCTGCCGCGGTTGATACCAGAAGTCGTAGTTGAACTTCATGCCGCTGCCGGGTTCCTCCCAATGGCCGGCAATTTCAAACTCCTGGTCGAGCAAAAGAAAGCCGCCGGGCGCGTTTCGCTGGCCGTCTCCCAGCATCGAAACCATGATGTCGCCGTTCGGCAGGCAGTGGACGGTATGCGGCGCGCTGAAGTTGACCTTCTCGGCAATTTGCTCCGGCTCGATCACCTTGTGTAGTTTGGGCGCCGCAGGATCTGCCGCGTCCAGAATATGAATTCGCCCCGAGAGCAACCCGGGAACAACCAGAAACCGCCGCGATTTCTCCGGATCACCGTGGCAACTGCTGCAGGCGTTCCAACCAAAGTGGTGCAATTCGTCGCCGACGTTCGGCATCGCCAGACGATGGACGACTTTGGAGTAGTTCGGCGAACCGGGCTCGACGTCGACCGTTGCCAGGTAATCGGGCTGCTTGCCGTCGGTGCCGACGTACAACGCCGTAACATAGAGCAACTTTTCGCGCGGAGACTGGCTGGCCGCCTGCGGCGAAGCGTACGTCGTGCCGCAGACGGCAGGCTTGTCCGGCGCGTCTTTGTCACCCGCCGCGAAGGCTTCCGCCGCCAGGCCGACCGAAGCGGCTGCTGCAAGAAACTCTCTTCGTTGCATTGTGCCCGGCTCCAGGTTGCTTCAAGGGCTTAGACCTTGGCCCCGTCCCGCAGCTACTGCTTGGCGTCGTCGCCCTTGGCGTCGTCATCCTTGTCTGCGTCACTCTTGGCGGGCGGCTCGTCGCCCACCTTCTTGGGAACATACTCGTGTTTTCGCTTGCGAAGCACGACGGCCTCGACGATTCGGTCGAGCTGCTTCGCCGTGGGCGCCGTGAACTGATCCTGCTTGTCGGGAGGGGCCTCCGTGCGTCGGATCCTGGCGAGCACGTCCATGCCGTCGATGACGCGGCCGAACACTGTGTGCTTGCCGTCGAGATGGTCGGTGGCCACAAAGCAGAGGAAGAACTGTGAGCCGCCGGTGTCAGGGGCGTCAGTTTTCGCCATGCTGAGGCTACCGCGAAAATGCTTGCGGTGGTTGGGGTTATCAACCTCGTCGGCGATCTGGTAGCCGGGGCCGCCGCTGCCGTCGCCGTTGGGGTCGCCCCCCTGCGCCATGAAATGGGGAATGACGCGGTGGAACGCCAATCCGTCGTAGAACTTCTTCTCGACCAAGGAAATGAAGTTGGCCACGGTGTTGGGCGCCTCGTTTTCAAACAACTCCACCGTGACGTCCCCCTGGCTCGTCTTCAGCAGCACTCTCGGCAGGTCGTCCGCTTGTTTCTCTTTCTGCCGGATTTCAGATTCCGCCTCCCATTTTTCGCGCGACTGTTCCAGGTGCGCCAGTGATTGCTTCCCCCGGACGTCGAGCAAGGACTGCGTCTCTCCTTCCTTCAACCACTTCTCCGCGGCGTCGAAATCCTCCGTGAACAAAGCCGCGATGCCGCCGAGGCTGAAAATCCGCGGGTTGTCGTACTCGTTTTCGATGAGCGCCCGGGCGACCGGCACCGCCGCCTCGTAGTCGTCGCTTTCGACGTAGTGCTTGAGATAGGTCGCCAGAAACTGGCCCACGTCGGGCCGCTTGTTACGCACCGCGGCGAAGGCCGCCTCAGCCGCCTTGATCACCTTTGGCTCGAGCTCTTCCCCCTGTTTTACCACCTCCTCGAACTCCGCTTTGATCGGCTGACGCAAATTGCCCTTGCGCGGCGTGGCGATGTACCTGGCCCGCAGGTCCTGCAACTTGCTGAGGAGCTCCTTCCACTCACCGAACATCTTGTCGAACTCCGCCACCGCCGGATCGTCGGACTTGGCATCGTCCGACGCTGCTTCGCCTTCGGTGCCGGCGTCGCCAGGCGTTGCGTCATCGCTTTTGGCCGTGGCCTGGGCTGGGTTTTTGGCGTTGCTTTTCTCCCCAGCCTTCTTCTCCTGAGCCGCGACGGGGAACACCAACACCGTCGCCACACAAAGGGTGATCAACGACGAACGCATCATGAGATCGCTACTTTCTGAATTCCTGAGGTCCAGAGGATCGTTTCCATTTATGGATTCCAATATACGGTTGTCAGCCGGTCAAGGACACCCGTGCTTTGACCCGTTTCGACGAAGAGAGCCATCACGTATATTCGATGAACCGTGGGCGAGGCCAAGCCTTGGTTGCGCCGGGCGCACCTCGCTCTTGCCACGGGCAGCCCGCCGCAACAAACCACCGTGTCGCGAAAATCAAGCGGAAAGCGTCAGTCGGTCGGGCCGCCCACCGCCGGATTCGTCAGGATCATCGGCGGCGTGCTGCGCGGCAGGCGGTTGGAGTACCCGGGTGACCCCCGCACGCGGCCGATGAAAGACCGCGTCCGCGAGGCGGTTTTTAATCTCCTGGGTGATGTCGAGGGAATGACCGCGGTTGATCTTTTCGCCGGCACCGGCGCGCTGGGGTTCGAGGCCTTGAGCCGGGGAGCGATCGGGGCGGTGTTCGTCGAACAGCACTTTCCCACGGCCGACGCCATCGGCAAGAACGCAGCGCTGCTGGGACTGGCCGATCGCTGCCAGGTCGTCCCGGCTGATACGCTGGTCTGGTTTCGTCGCCCGAGTCGGTTGCCTGAACTGACCGGCGACCGTCCTTGGCTCGTCTTTTGTTCGCCACCCTACGAGCTGTTCGTCAGCCGGCGCGACGACGTGCTGCACCTTTTGCAGCAGCTTTGGCAGGCGGCGCCCCGTGGAAGCGCCTTTGTGGTGGAAGCCGACGATCGCTTTGACTTCTCGTTGCTTCCCCAACCGGAACGCTGGTTGGCTCGCAGCTATCCACCCGCGCACGTGGCGCTGGCGTGGAAGGAGGCCCACCAACCCGGCGAACCGTAAGCGGCCCGCCTACCGCGCGCGTGCCAATTCCCACCAGTCCACGCGCGGCGCGAAGTCGGCGCTTTGCCAACCGACCCGGGTCAGCACCGGGGGCACACAACGCCGGCAAAGCTCCTCGTGGTTGTTTGTCGCCGATTCGTCGAAAGGGCCGGGAAGGGGTTCGTTCAGAACGACGCCCGCCACCTCAAGCCCCTCGCGAAAAGTGGCGGCCACGACCAGCGTGGCCAGGGTTTGATGGATCGTTCCCAGGCGATTCGCCGTGACCACGACCAGACGAAAGCCGAAATCATAAGCCAAATCGGCCACGTATTCTTCGTCGGTGACGGGTGAGAGCAGCCCCCCGGCCCCCTCCACAATGACAACGTCGCTGCTATCGAGCCAGTAATCCGCGCCGGCGCGGAGCAGTTTGGCGTCGACCTGCCGGCTTTCAACCCGGGCCGCCAAATGGGGCGCCAGCGGCGCGGCGAACCGCTGCGGACAAACGGCTTCGAGCGTCCCCGGGCGCCCGGCCGCTTCCCAGAGGGCAAGAGCGTCGTCACTCACCAGCGTCTCGCCTTGATCACGGCAACCGCTGGCCACCGGTTTATAAACCCCAACGTGGTGGCCTGCCGCGACGAGGTCGCGGGCGATCATCGACGCCACGTACGTTTTGCCTATTCCCGTATCGGTCCCGGTGACAAACAAGCCAGGTTTTCTTGGTGGTTTGCGAGCGGCCACGATCTATTTCCCACACTCGGCCCGTGCGGAATCGCTTATAGCAGACCGCGGCCGGCGTACCACTGCGCGGTCTGCAAAAGACGCTCGTCGAGCGGCCGGCCGACCGTAAAGCCCAGTTCCCGCTGAATGCGCGCGGCCGAGCAAGTCCAGGAGCCGGCCAGGGCCTCCCGCATCTTGTCGACGTTGAAAAGTGTCGGTCGGCGCGAAAGACGCGACACAACTTCGCCCGCCGACGCCGCGCAGTAGCCAAGCCAACCAGGCGCACGAACGACTCGCACCCGCCGTCGTCCCACGGCGCTGCCGATCCGGTGGCCTAGTTCGCCGTAGTCGAGGTCCTGCTCCGCCGCCAGAAAGTAGACGCCCCCCGCGGGTTCCTCAGCGTTGCAGTGGCCGACCCGCGCGCCGCGCTCGGCAGTCAGGCCGAGCGCCTGGCACATATCGTCGACGTGGATCAGCGACACCTGCCGGCGCTGCATGCCTGGCACGGCGTGGATGCCGCGTCGCGCGATCGGCCGGAACAACCAGCGTGAGTGGATGTCGCCTTCTCCAAATACCATGGGCGGCCGAACGATCGAGAGCGGAATTCGGGCTGCCCAACGCCGGGCGGCCAATTCCCCCGCCCGCTTGCTGCGGCCGTACTTCGAGACGGGCCGAGGCGGGTCCGACTCCGTGCGTGGGCGACCGTCGGTGGCCGGGCCCGCGGCCGCCAAACTCGACACGAGCAGCATGACCGGCGGGGTTGTTCGCTCCGCGCAGGCGCGAGCCACGTTGTCGGCCCCGCGTTCGTTGACGTCCAGAAACTGGCGCTCGTTACGCGCCGTCAGCAAGCCGGCCAGATGGAAGACCACGTCAACGCCGTCGACCGCAGCTTTGAGCGACGCAAAATCGCGCACGTCGCCAGTCACGATCTCAAGATCAAGCCCCATCAGCGCCGATACGTTCTCGCCAACCTGCGCCATCGCACGGACCTGCATACCTCGGGCTACGAGCAAAGGCAGCAAATGGGCGCCGATAAAACCACTTGCCCCGGTGACGAGCGCTTTCATGAAATCTGCCCAGAGGCGAGTATGGCATGCCGCCGAGAAGAAAGGACGATCTGGCCCAACCGAACCGAGTCTACAGCCAGGGTGCGCTTTGGCCAAGGAGGGGTCGTCACACTTGGGGCAACCGACGTGCCAGGGTCGTGTACGGCTCGCCCGGTGAGAGTAGTTAGGGGTAGCCGCGTTCGCCAGAACGCGGGCGGTGGGGGTGGGCAGCCGACGACCAGCTCGGTGCCCCATTACTCGGTTCGTCATCGTTTCCGTTACGGCGGCGTGTTTGTTATGCTTTACGCCATGACCCAAAGCGAAACCAATCGGTCAACCTTGGCTCTCCCGCGCAGCCCGGAACTGATGTCGGCCGATGATACCGGCCTTTTGATTGTCGACGTGCAGGCAAAGCTGATCGGTCTGGTTTTGGGCCATGAGCGCCTCGTCTGGAACATCCGCCGGCTGCTCGATGGCGCGAAGACACTGGGAGTAAGCACGGGCGCTACCGAGCAATATCCGCAGGGGCTCGGAAAGACGGTTCCGGAGCTTGCCGAGCGGCTTGGCGATATTCCGGATAAGCTCGCCTTTAGCTGCGGCGCCTGCCCAGAGATTTTCAGCCGGTGGGATGAGCGAGGCATTTCGCGGGTGCTGGTTGTCGGCATTGAGGCCCACGTCTGCGTGCAGCAGACGGTGCTCGACTTGCTGGCGTCCGGCCGCCGCGTCTATGTGGCGGTCGACGCCATCGGCTCCCGGTACGAAATCGACTATCAAACGGCGCTGCGCCGCATGGAGTCAGCCGGCGCGACACTCACCACGACGGAAGCGGCGCTCTTCGAGTGGTGCCAGCAGTCCGGCACGCCGCAGTTCAAGGAAATCAGCCGGCTTGTGCGAGAAACGCCCCCATGAAAAGCGCCGGCGTGGCTGGTCATGGAACCACTCGTGGTGGGGCACCTTTCCCCTCACCTGACCCTCTCCAGAAGAGAGAGGGGACCGTTTGCAACCTCAATCCTCCGTCCCCTGTCCCGGATTAATGATGTCGGCTCCGCTCGCACCTCCCGTTCGTCTGCTGCTTGGCCCCGGCCCCAGCGAGATCCATCCGCGCGTCCTGGCCGCGCTGGCGGCCCCCACCGTCGGCCACCTCGACCCCTATTACCTGACGCTGATGAACGAGATGCAGCGCCTGCTGCGCGGCGTGTTTCGCACCGAGAATCCGATGACGATGGCGGTCAGCGCCACGGGATCGGCCGGGATGGAATGCACCGTGGTCAACCTGATCGAGCCGGGCGACCCGATGGTGGTCTGCGTCAACGGGGTCTTTGGGGCACGGATGGCCGACGTGGCCACGCGTGCGGGGGCCAAAGTGACGCGCGTCGACAGGCCCTGGGGCGAGGTGTTCGAGCCGGCGCATCTCAAGGAAGCGCTGGCGAAAGCCAAACCCAAAGTGGTCGGCATCGTTATGGCCGAGACGTCCACCGGCGCCCGGCAACCGATCGAGCCAATTAGCCAGCTTGTTCACGACGCCGGCGCGATGTTGCTCGTCGATACGGTGACGGCGCTGGGGGGCATACCGGTTGAGGTCGATCGCTGGCAGATCGATGCCATTTACTCCGGCAGCCAGAAGTGCCTGAGCTGCCCGCCCGGCCTCGCGCCGGTGTCGTTCAGTCCCCGCGCGATGGACGTCATCTTGCAGCGAAAGACGCCCGTGCAAAGCTGGTATCTCGACGTGTCGATGCTGGCCCGCTACTGGGGTGAAGAACGCGTCTACCACCACACCGCGCCGATCAACATGACCTACGGTCTGTACGAAGCGCTGCGGCTGGTACACGAAGAGGGCCTGGAGAACTGCTTTGCGCGGCACGATCTCAATCACCGTGCGCTCAAAGCCGGCTTGGCGGCCATCGGCATCGGCTACACGGCGGCAGAAGGGCACCAGCTTCCGATGCTCAACGCGGTGCGCGTCCCGGAGGGGGTCGACGATGCGGTCGTCCGCCGCGGGTTGCTGGAACGCTTTGGGATCGAGATCGGGGCGGGCCTCGGCGAGTTCAAGGGAAAGGTGTGGCGTGTCGGGTTGATGGGGCACGGCTCGAGAGCCCGAAATGTGCTGCTTTTCTTATCGGCCCTGGAACAGCTTTTGAGCGAGCAGAAGCATCGTTTTGAAGCTGGCAAGAGCATCGCCGCCGCCAACGAAGTCTACAGCGCGGCTTAAATTCCGGCCATCGTCTAGGGGCGGCGACCTGTTAATTTAACTCGCCACAAATTGTTCGCGCACCCAGGCGCGAAACTTGCGAATCCACGCTAGCTCATCGGCCGCCAACTCGAAGTCGATAAACGGCTGCAAGTCCTTCACTCGCAAAGCCGGCAAGTTCAAGCTGTACTCTCGTTCGGTGTATTCTCCGTCGGCGCCCAGGGAAGAGGTGGTCAGCCCCTCGTTGCTCCACCGCCAGATTTCGGGAACGCCCAAGGCCGAGTAAATGTGCAACTTCGAGACGGCGCTGCGGCTGACCTCCGTCTCAACGACAAGGTCTGGAGGCGGATCGACTGCCAGGTCGATCTCGCGCCGCATACACACGCGGTGATGGTTAAGAATATAGTAGCACTCATCCGCCTCGCATCCCTTTCCTAACTCGCGGCGTTTCCACGTGGTCGACCGCAGGCTGCGATGCGAGACGGCCGTTTCCTCCAGGAACGTCTCGATCATCCGCGCGAGCAATTTTGTGACGCCTTCGTGGTCGGGCGAGGGACTCATCAGCTCGAGCCTTCCGTTGTCGTAGGCCATGTGGACGTGCCAGTTCTCCTCGTTCTCGCGCAACTGTTCGTACATTTGCCAGGAAATGCCCGAAAGCACGATCCGATCTTCGCCACCCAACAGGATTCTTTCGACGATCGCCATGCGAAATGCCTCAGTCTGGACGCGCTGACACGGTGCCGCAAACCCCGTGGGCTGCTACTTCGATCACTTGATCGTATACTTCGCCATCCAGGCGTCAACCAAACTCGGCGCCAAGCGGTTCAGCCAGACAAGCAGGCGGCCGCGATGGCTGGGAATGATTTCACGGCGGCCTGATCGCATGGCGCGCACGATTTGGGCCGCGACGTAGGAGCTTGGTACGCCGCGCGGCTTCCCCCAAGGCATCTCGGCCGTTTTCTCCAGCAGGTGCTCAAAGAACTCCGTCTCCGTCGTGCCCGGACTCACCAACAGGAGATCGATCCCTAGCCTCGCAAGTTCGCCTCGTAGCGATTCGCTCAAGCCGCGCACGGCAAACTTGCTGGCACAGTATTCGGTCTGCAGGGGAATGCCACGATGCCCAAGAATTGACCCGATGTTCACGACCAGTGGCCGACGGCCTCCTTTCAAAAGAAGCAGCGCTTCGCGGGTCATCTCGGCCAGCGCGAAAAAGTTGACCTCCATGATCCGCCGCAACCGATTTTCGTCGGCCTGATCAAAGGCGCCCCAGGCGCTCACGCCGGCATTATTCACCAAAATGTCGAGGCCGCCGAACTGCTGTTGCGCCGCGGCCAGGGCCGCGAGACGCGTTTCTCTTAACGTGACGTCGCCCGGCGCACACACGGCTTGTCCGCCTGCGGCGACCACCTGATCCGCCAACTTCCGCAGTTCGTTCTCGCGGCGGGCGTTCAACACGAGAAAGGCGCCGGCGCGGGCCAACTCAACGGCCAGGGCCTGTCCGATGCCGCTGGAAGCGCCGGTGATCAACACGCGGCTGGCGGCGAGGGTACGGCGAGTCATCCGAGTTCGGATTCAAACCTTCTAGGCGACTTCTTCGATCTTGGCGTCGTTCAGAGGATCGCCCAGCAGGCGGGCACCGTGGCCGTTCACCTGGTGGACGCGGACGGTCGTCTCCGTGTCGTGGAGTTGGCTCAAGTGACGCTGGGCGATGCGGCAATGAACGACAACGCGCGATTCGGAGAACTGCCTCGAAAGCACCTCGCCCTTGGCCGCCAGGTAAGCCAAGAGCCGTCCGTTGCCGACGGCCGTTTCCACGTCGACGTCGAGGAAGTCGCGGCTCAGCATATCGCTCACGGTCGCGGCAAGCCGGTTCAATCCCTGACCGCTGCGTGCGCTGATGGCGATCGCGTTGGGGTAACGATTGAACAGGCCGTCGAGCCGCGTTCGGTCGGCCAGGGCGTCGACCTTGTTGAGCACGAGGAGCGTGTTCTTCTCCTGAATGCCCAGTTCCTCGAAGACGCGGTACACGGCCGTGATCTGCTCGTAAACGGCCGGATTGCTGGCGTCGGCGACGTGCAGCAGCAGGTCGGCCTGGCGGGCCTCCTCGAGGGTCGCCTTGAAGCTGGCGATCAGATGGTGGGGCAAATCGCGGATGAAGCCGACGGTGTCGCTCAGCAGGACGGGACCCCAGCCGGGAAGCTGCCAGCGGCGGGTGCGTGTGTCGAGGGTCGCGAACAACTTGTTCTCGGCCAACACGCTAGCGCCGGTGAGCGTATTCAAAAGCGTGCTCTTGCCGGCGTTGGTGTAGCCGACCAGCGAAACGGTCATGTGCCCCGTGCGCGAGGCGACCTGCCGTTCTTTGCGCTGCTCGATCTCCTCCAGTTCGCTCTGCAAGTCGTGGATGCGCTTCTCGGCCAGCCGGCGGTCGACCTCAAGCTGCTTTTCGCCAGGACCGCGCATGCCAATGCCCATCTTCAAACGCGAGAGGTGCGTCCACATCCGCTTCAAGCGCGGCAAAGAATACTGGAGCTGGGCCAACTCGACCGCGAGGCGCGCCTCGTGAGTTTGCGCCCGGCTGGCGAAAATATCGAGAATCAACTCCGTGCGGTCGAGAACTTTGAGATTGGTGGCCCGTTCCAGGTTGCGCGTCTGCGCCGGCGAAAGATCGTTGTCGAAGACGACCACGTCCGCGTCTTTCGCTTCGCCTAGAACGCGCAGTTCTTCGACCTTGCCCTGTCCGAGATAGGTCGTTTTGTCCGGCGTCTCGCGGCGTTGGGTCAGAGAGCCCACCACGTGCGCCCCGGCCGATTCCGCCAGGCCACGCAATTCGTCGAGGGGGTCGCCATCGTGTCGTTTGTCGGGAAGCACCACGCCCACGAGCAAGGCCGCTTCACTGACGACGCTGTCCGTGCGATTCATGTCGGTCGCGATGGTTGAATTCCTCCCTTCACTGAAGTCTACGTTACCTAGAGGCCGCGCGTATGTTAAAGGTTCATGTAAGTGGTCTTAGGTTTCAGGTTTTGGCACCCAGCACCTCGAGAGCGCGCTCATACCCGGAATCTAATCCCCCTCTCTAAGGTGCAAGTAGCTTTCGTAGCGTCGGGCATCGAGCCAGCCGTCGGCGACCGCGTGCTTCACGGCGCAGTCCGCCTCGTGACGGTGCGTACAGTCGGGAAAGGCGCAGCGGTTCACCAGCGGACGTAGATCGCGGTAGAGTCCGGCCACTTCTTCGGCAATGACGTCCCAAAGCTGAAACTGGCGGATGCCGGGCGTGTCGACCACGTATCCGCCGCCCTCCAGCGGGATGAGCCGGGCCGTCGTGGTCGTGTGACGACCCTTCTGCGTCTCGGTGCTCACTTCCGACACGGCGAGGCCCAGGTCGGGCTGCACGGCATTCAAGAGCGACGATTTGCCGACGCCACTTTGTCCGGCCACGACGCTTTCGTTGCCCAGCAGACGTCTGCGCAAGCGTTCCACGCCTGCGCCGCTGCGGGCGCTCGTCAGGAGCACAGGGTAGCCCATTTGAGAATAGACGCCGACGAGCGGCTCGAGGGCGGCAGGTTCGACCAGGTCGATCTTGTTGATACAGATGATCGCCCGCAGGCGGCTCTGTTCGGCAGAAACGAGGAACCGATCGATCAGGTTCGGCTTCAGATACGGTTCGGCGGCGCTGGCGACAATCAGCAACTGGTCAACGTTGGCCACCAGCGTCTGCTGCCGGCCCCGTGATTCGCGACTGAGCACGCCCCGACGCGGCTCGATGCGCTCGATGATTCCTTCCCGGTTGTCGGACGGCCGGAACAGCACCCGGTCGCCGGCAGCGACGACGTGCCGCAAGTCGGTGGAGAGCGTCTTGAGCAGCCGCCGCACGGCACACTGATAGAGGGCCCCATCCTCGGCCTCAACGGTGCTTGTCAGCCCGTAGACAGCCAGCACGCGCCCGTGAAGACAGCTCGACTCGTCGACGTCGAGCAGCACGCCCAGACCCGACTCACCCTCGGCCTGCGAACCACGGACGGTCCGTTTGCGGGTCAGCTCGCCTTTGCCGCTAAGGCGTTCCTCACGTGCGGCGTCCTCTTCGACGGCGTCCGCCTGAAACTTTCGCGTCCAATCGCCCTGGCGTGCACGCTCAGCGCGGTTCTTGCGAAAGTCGGCACGGAGATGCTTTTTTTTTGGCTTCGCCAAGCAGTCGTCAAACGGGTTTGTTTGGATCTCGGATCTGCCCCGGCTCGTCATTGAGAATATCGTACCGTCGCGACGGCTCGGCACGCGGCGAGGGATCCTTGATCTTCTTGTCCTCGCCGTCTTTAAGAAGCCCCGCGCGCTCCAGTAGTGACTTCTGGAAGATCTCGTTGCGGTCGCCGTCAGTCGGCGGCGGACCCACCGCGCCTAGCTCGGCGGGCGAGTAGTGAATCTCGTAGCGGTGCTTGGCGATGGCCAAAGTATCGCCCGGATCCATGCGCTTCTCGGTCACGCGGATGTTGTTCACCTTCACCCCGTTGCGGCTTTGCAGATCACGGATGTACCAGTAGCCGTTCATCAGCGTCAACTGGCAATGGTGCGCCGAGACGTTCGGAAACCGCAGCACAATGTCGCAGCTTTCGCGGCGCCCCACGAGCAAGCTCTTCTTGCGCAATGGGATTACGTCGCCGCCTCCGATAGGAATGAGCTCACCGAACATCGCCGTCTACTCTCTTGCTAACTGTTCCCTTCGACCCCATACTGAGCGCGAGGCACAAGCGGTGTAGGCGGCAAGTTGATGGGTCCCCGGCTTGTGCTTCGTTCGGGATGCGGATCGACAAATAACTCGGCTTGGCCAATCTTGAGCGTACTTCCCTGAGTCTAGGCCCGCGCGGGGGTCGCGTCAACGTTTTCAAGCTTGCGGAGCATGGTTGTGGTCGACTGGCGGGCGGCGGGACTGCGGTACTTTGCCTACAACTATTATCTCCGCCACCGCTTTGGGACAAGAGTGCAAAAGGTGAGCCTGGATGCCGGATTCACCTGCCCGAACGTTGACGGTACGGTCGCCACCGGCGGATGCGTTTTCTGCGACAACCGCAGCTTCAGCCCCAGCCGCCGGTTGCCGCGCAAGCCAATCGCCGGGCAGCTCGAACAGGGAATCCGGTTCGTCCGGCGTCGGTACGCCAACGTGACGCGGTTCCTGGCTTACTTCCAGCCGGCCACCAATACCTACGCACCAGTCGAGCGGCTGCGGCGTCTTTACCTGGAAGCCCTCGACCACGGCGAGGTGGTCGGGCTGGTCGTCGGCACTCGGCCCGATTGCGCGGGCAACGAGGTCTGCGATCTTCTCGGCGAATTGGCGGGTCAGACGTACGTTTCGGTCGAGTACGGCATGCAGACGATGCACGACCGCTCGCTGGAGTGGATGAATCGAGGACATGGCCACCAGGCGTTCGTCGAGGCTGTCGAGCGCAGCCGGGGCCGCGGCTTCGAGATCGGCGCGCACGTCATCCTCGGGCTGCCTGGCGAAACCAGAGCTGATATGTTGGCCACGGCCAGGGAATTGGCCAGACTCAAAATCGACGCGGTCAAAATCCACAATCTCTATGCCGTGAAGAACACGCCGTTGGCCGACTGGGTTAAGAGCGGCCAGGTAACGCTCATGGAACGCGACGAATACGTCGAGACCCTGGTCGATTTCCTGGAGTTGCTACCGCCGAGTTGCCTCATCGAGCGGACGAGCGGCGATGCGCCCCCGGATTACCTGGTCGGACCAGCATGGTGCCTCGATAAGCCGGGACTTCGAGCAGCCATCAACGCGGAATTCGAGCGCCGCGACACCTGGCAAGGAAAGAAGCTCGGAAACGTCGAAGCTCGAACCGTCCAGGTATGACAGATCGGCGGCTCCCGGCACACGACTCTCAGCCCGACTCGGCTGCAAGCCCGACGAAGCCTGCGGCCAAGTGCTCCAAGTTCCGTCGTCACTGGTTGAAGGTGACGGCATGCTCAATGCTCGTCGTTGCCGTACTGCACGCGCCCCTTTTGCGTCTGGCCGTGAGTCCGTTCGTGGCCGACGACAATCGGGCGGCAGACCATCTGTTCGTTTACAGCGGCGACGGCCGATTTGCCCGCGCTGCCGAGGCCTACCGCAATGGGGAGGCCAAGCAAGTGCTCGTGCTCGACCGCCCCGCTAGCCGGCTGGTGCGTTTAGGCATCGTTGCGTCGCGAGCGGACGAGTGCCGCCGCGAGTTGACGCGCCGCGGCGTTCCAGGCGACGCGATTGTGCTCATCTCCGGCACGGCCGATAACCCCTGGCAGGCGGTTCATTGTCTGGGAGCCTGGTTGAAAGACCATCCAGGGGAAAGCGTCCGTATGCTCTGCGACCGTTTTGCCAGCGGCGATTTGCGGTACGTCATGTCGCGCGTCCTGGGAGCGAACGAGCGGCAGCGTGTCGCGATTCAGGCCCTGGCGGATCGCCGTTACGACGAGTCCAACTGGTGGAAGAGTCGCTGGGGGTGGCACGCCGCGATGGGAGCGACCTGTGAGCTGGCGTATGACCGGCTGCGGGGAGAGGATCCAAGGCCAGGCCCCGAATTCGACATCGAGGCATTTGAGCGGACCCTGCGATGACGCCTCAAGCCTGCTTGCCACGGAAGTGGCCGCGGCGAGGGCTCGGCTTCCTGACCGTAGCGGCCTGCCTCGCGGCGAGCCTGACCCTGGCCTGGCTGGGACGTGCGTGGCTGCTTTCGGGGGCTGCGCGGTGGCTCAACGTGGGCCAGTCGCCGCAACGGTGCGATTACGCGCTGGTGCTGCCGGGAGGCGAGGAAACGCGCCCCTTCGCCGCCGCAGCCCTCGTCAAAGCCGGATTAGCCCGCCAGGTGCTCGTCCCCAGGACCCGCTCCTCGCCAGACGTCGACGAAAAAATTCGCCGCCCGACGCACGAAGTCATCCGCGAGGTGCTCCTTCTCGAGGGCGTACCTTCGGCAGACATCTTCTTCCTTGGGCAAGACAGCGTCAGCACTCATACGGACGCCCTGGCGCTCGCAGACTTTCTGCGAACGCGGGATCGTACGAGGGTCGCCGTGGTGACCAGCAACTACCACACTCGCCGCACCTCCTGGGTGCTGCGGGAAGTCTTGGGAGATCGCGCGGCCGATGTTCGGATGGTCGCCGTGCCGGTCGACGGGTTCGACGAGGACGCGTGGTGGCAAACCCGCGAAGGAACGCTGGCCTACTCGACCGAGTTCGCCAAATTGGCCGTTTATGCGGTCGGTTACCGCCCGGTGCAGACCTGGTTCATCGGGCTGGCGCTGGCGGGCGCCTTAGCCGCCCTGTTATGGCGCCGTCGCCGTGCGAGACGCCGCCCGGCCGACGGTTGAAGCTCACTCCCCCGGTGCTTGCGGCAAGACCGCCAGAACCTGCTGGTACGCATCTCGTTCCAAGGGATGAAGCGATTCCTCCTCGAGCCCGAGCGACTTGGCCGTTTCGATCGCTTGCGTCGCGGCGCCAATCTCGTTGCGCTGCAGGTGGGCCTGGGCGAGATGGAAAAGGTACTCCGGGGTCGGCTCGTCTGTGGTGGCTTCCTCCAGATCGCGGATGGCCTTTCCTGTCTCTCCCGCCGCTAACTCCACCATGGCCCGCGAGTCGAGCAGCGCCGCGCCGGGCCCGCCCAGTTCCACGGCGCGGTCGATCAGTTGCCGAGGCTCGTCCCCCTGGGTGTGACGTAGCGTCAGGAGAACCGCCAGGTTGTTCAGGGCGACGACGTTGTTGGGGTTGACCGCAAGAAGCCGGCGGTAGGTCGCCTCCACCTGGTCATATTTGCCTTGAGCGCGATAGACGCGGCCCAACGTCGATATGAGCACGATCGATTCCGGCTGCTCGGCGAGTGCCCCCTCGATTTCTCTTTCGATGTTCTCAAGCTGGGCGGTACTCAGGCCACCCCGAGACGCGAGTTGCATGTAGCCGGCGGCGGCCGCCGCCAGCTCCTTGCTCGCCCACAGCTCTTCACAGAGTTGCAGGCCTTCTTTCACCTTTCCGTGCCGACCGAGGAACGCGGCCAGCGCCGCCTTGCGTTCGGGACTCGGCGAATCGGCCTCCGCCTGGCGGAACTGTCGCTCGGCGGCTTTGAGAAACTCTTCAGCTCGCGGTCCGCCATGGGCCGGCTTCCAGTTGGCAATCCCTTCCAAGAGGACGGCCAATTGGCCGCGGTCGAATTGGGGCGCGTCCGCGCCGGGCGCAGGCTGGACCGTCAGCAGGCTCTCAAGCACGGAAACGGCTTTGCTCTCCCTCCGCCGGCTTGCCAGAGCCCGCGCTCGCAACTCTGCGGTTCGGACCGCTTGAGGGGCGAGACCCTCCAGACGCTTGATCCAGCGCTCCGCATCCTCCAACCGGTTGTCGTCCAGTAGCATCCGCGCGTAGCCGGCCACATAGTCGGCGTTGTTGGGACTCTTATCCAGCAGGGCTTCCATCACCTCCATCGCCTCGTTGTGTTGCCGCCCCCTCCAGTACAACTGGCCGAGCAGGAACCGGTCGGCATCGCCCAAAAGCGACTTCTCCTGTAGATCCTTGAGGATCTCGATCGCCTCGCGGCGATCTTTTCCGACCGGAGAACGAGCCAGCAAAATAGCTGTTGTTCGGCGACTGACCGGATCATTCGGATCGTCGCCTTTGGCAATCTCGACCGCCTTGAGAAAGCTGCCATAGGTTTCGTTGGTCAGGTAGAGCACGGCAAGGCTTTGCCGGGCGAAGGCGCGGTCTACCGGATCTGCGTTGACTTGCGGTTCGAGCAGATGCTCGAGCAGCTTCCTGGCTTCGTCGAGCTCGCGGCGCATGATGTGAAACTCCGCCGCGCCCCGCAACGTCTTCGCGTCGTCGGGATGCTCCGCGAGGGCCAACTCCAATTCTCGCCGGGCCGTCGGAACATCGTCGATCGACTGGTAATAGCGAGTCAGCAGACGGTGCAAATCGGGCCCGGCAAGCTGTTGCCGCGCACGCTCGATGGCGCCCTCGACGTCTTGGGAGCGCCCGGTTCGCGCGTAGAAGTTGAGCAAGCCGAACCAGGCGTCCACACTGTGCTGATCCAATCGAATGGCGGTTTCAAACGACTGCTCGGCTTTGGCTAGCCATCGCTTCTGCTCGTCGGCGTCACTCAATTTGCCTTTCAGGACGACCTCGGCGGCGATTCGGCCGAACCAGATGTGATGTTCGCAATCATTCGACGCGGCGCACGCCTTGTAGGCCAAATCGAGCGCCTTCACGAAGTCGTTGCGATAGGAGAGGGCGTTGAACGCCGAAGGAGCCACGTCCGGCGTCAGGTCCGCCTGCTTTTCGTCAAGTCGCCGCAGCAACTTCTCGGCTTGTTCGTATTCCTTCTGATCGGCCAAGAGCACGATCAAGTGGATGACGACGTCATCACCCGCTCCCGAATCGACGGCCTGCTGATACCAGGGGATCGCGAGCGCCGGCTTGTCCCGCAGCTCTTCGATGCGGGCCTGCAACAAGGCCAGCCGAGGCCAGCCGGGCCGTTGCCCCCGTGCCTCGCTCAGCTTATCGCTGGCCTTCTGGAGCCTGGCCCGCTGTACGTCGCTCAAGCGGTCTTTCGATGCCTCAACTTCCAGCACCAGCCGCACCGATTCGGCATAAAGCGCGAGGACCGAGGCGTCGGGGTCGTTGCCACGCTTTATCCCTTGCAACCATTTGTCCATCGCCGGCTTGTCCTGCTCCGCAGCCGCCATATCGAAGAGAAGCAGATTCACCGCCAGGTTGTCGGCAGAATCGCTGGCGACCTGTCCGGCCATGGCCTTCGCCTGCTCCGTGGCACCGACAGCCTGCAGGTGGCGGGCCAGACCGATGCGCAGTTGGTTCAGTTCGTCGGCGGAAAGTCCGGCCGCCGGTTCCGCCAGCGCAAGCAACGCAGACACACCTTGGGCGCCGTCGCGAGCTTCCACCACCGACGCCTGCTCGAGTCGCAGATCGACGCGGTCGCCCAACTGTTCCCGGGCGGAGACCAGCAGCCGATCGGCCTCCTCCCAGTTGCGCGTCAGGCGTTCGAGTGCGATACCGGCTAAACGCGCGTTGGCATCGTCGGGATGGCTGCGGGTTACTTCTGCCAGCCGCTTGCGAGCGTCGTCCCACGCGCCGCGAGCCACCTCGGCCTGGGCCTGCAAAACCGCCACCTCAACCGAATCCGGCATCCGTTTGGCGGCCGCTGCGAGCAAGCTTTCGATTTCTCTCCAGTCTTGTTTCGGGCCGGGGTGCCTGAGCGTCTCGGCGGTCTGCAGGCGGGCCAACTCCAAGGAGACCTCGGGCGGACAACCCGCAAGCTGCATCGCGCGACGGTAGTGTTCAGCGGCGTCGTGCGTCCGGCCGGCTTTTGCCAGGGCGCCGGCCAGCATGCACTGGGCCGCCACCCAGCGGTCGTCGGCTTCAACCGCTCGACGATAGGCAGTCAGTTCCTGCTCTTCGCCACCCAGCATCCCGTAGCTGCGCCCCAGCCAGAAGTCGACTTGCTTGGCCAACTCGGGCACGTCGGCCAATCTTGGACGCAACCGCTCAAGTTCCGTGGCTCCCTCTTGCCATTGTTCCTCCGCGAGCTTGACGCGGGCGTCGAGATACGCCACGAACGAAGCGAACGCAGGTTCCGTGCGTAGTCCGTCGATCACGGTGCGGGCCTCGGCCAATCCGCCGTCGTCTATGAGTGATTCGGCCAGCGTCCACCGTAAGGTTGCCTTGTCCTGGGGCGATTGCACTTTCGCCACTCCTAGCCGCAGGGCTTCGATCGCCAGGTCCCGCCGCCCCTCGTCTAGCTCCAGACTCGCCAGCAACCGGTAGAAGCCTGGCAGCGCCTTGGTCGCCTCCGGCGAGCCGTTCTCGCACGACTTCAGACCTTGCGAGATGTATTCACGCGCTCGATCACGGGCCTCGTCGTCGTCGGGATGGGCCAGCGCCCGGGCGCGGGCCAGCTCGGCGGCCAACAAATAACCGTCCGGCCTGTCTTTGTCCTCAGCCAACGCGTTTGCCGCGTCTACCTCGGCCCGCGAGAGCAATTCGTCACGCTCTGCTGAAGACATGGGGTTGGTCGTCTGTTCGTAGCGCAGCGATGCCCGCGCAACGTAGGCGCTATAGGCCCGATCGGACCCGCGGTTGTTCTCGACGAGCCCTTCTAAGACCTTCTCGGCCAGATCGGGCTCCTTGCTTCGGGTGTAGAGCCGTGCCAGCGAGACGTAGCTCTCTAGCGACTCTGGGTGGGCTTCGATGGCCGACTCAAACTGTTTGGCCGCCGCTGCGGAATCTCCCAGCTTGTCGTAGCAGGTGCCCAGGAGGTTCAGCAGTTGGGCATCGTTGCGGTCCGTCTTGAGAAGGTACTGTTCGAGGTGGTCGCGGGCGTCGGTAAAGCGGCCGATTCGCATCGCCACGTCGACCAGTTCCCGACGAATATCGTCCCGGGTGGGTTCCCGCCGCAGAACCTGCTCCAAGGTCACGTAGGCTTGGGCGTCGGCGTGTCGCTTGGCTTGCAGTAAGCCCAATCGGGCCAGGGCGGCGGTGTCGTCGGGCACCATGACCACGTAGCGCCGAAGCGACCCGACGGCCTGCGCCGGCTGGTCGCTCTCCTCGTACCGGTCGGCAAGCGTCAGCAAGAACTGAGCGTTGCGATGCAATTGCCACTCGTGCAGAAAATGGATTCCCGTAGCAGCGGCTCCAACCAGCACGGCCAGGATCAGCAACAGGGAAACATTGAGCGTGCGCATAGCGATGTGTCCGCAGACGTGAAAAGCCCCCTAGAGATAGCGTACTCTGACGCGGACAGCTTGGCTAGAAATGCGAAACGGATAGCAAACCTCTAGAGGCTTGCTATCCGTTTGTTGTGATCAGTGAAATGTGTCGCGGTGAGTCAACCGCGGTCTGATTCAAACTGCGTGCTGATCAGACGGCTTCCTTACGGCGCCGGCGGGAAAACCAAAAACCACCCAAGGCAGGAGCCGCTGCCAAGGCCAGCACCATCGATCCCGGTTCCGGCACGACCGCGCTGAGACTGCCGGAAAAGCCCGTGTTAACGGTCTGACCGCCGGACTTCAATTGGGCCAGCGTATGGCTGTTAAAGAATCCCAGGAGCGCTGTTGGATTGAGCCCACTCGTGAGCGACTGCAGGTCGGAGTTCGAACCCGTGTAGTGCAAATTGCTCAGGTTGACCACTTCGGTTGGATTGATCATCCCGATCGAACCAAATTTGTTGATGGACGACATCGTGATGTCGGCCGTGAAGTTGTTACCCAAACCATCCGCAATCGTCACGACGCCGCTGCCCGACACGGGAGCACTGCTCAAACCGCCCACCGTCGAGATCGAACCGATCGTAAATGTGCCGCTGATCGTGCCAAAAAGGTTCAAAGCTGAACCCGTGCCGCCAGACACGTTGTTGATCACGAATTCGTGACCGCTTCCGTCCGGCGTGAAGCTGAACGTGCCGTTGTGGCCATTGAAGCTCAGGTTGGCACCGGTGGTATTCGCAAAGTCCAGCTCAAGCGTGCCTGCGTAGAGCAGGTTGCTGCAGGACAAACACAAACCGACACACGCGACGCTCAAGATTTTTCGTAACATAACAGTCGCCTTTCCCTGCTAGGTGGCTATCCGAGTACGGCAACAAAGCCGAACCCGATACGTTGGCGATGCGTGCTTGCCCTCATCGCTTGAGAATATGGTAATCGCCGCCCGATCCCTGTCAACCATTTTGCCAGTATTTTCCGATCCGATTTGCCGGTATTTTCGGAACCGAGAATAACGCTTCTAGACTCCGGCTTTCCGACCGGCCCGCGAGCATGGCGGCGCATATCGCAAATACGCACAGGACAACAGGTTGCGATCGTCGTAACGAAGCCTATCCGAGGGGGCGTCGCTACTTCTGGCAGAAGAAACTACCGATTGCCAGCACATCCATCTTCGTGCGGCGGTAGCAGTCGATCGCTTCGCCCGGCGTGCAGACGATCGGCTCGTTTTCGTTGAAGCTCGTGTTCAGGACCACGGGGGTCCCGGTGATTCGGTCGAACGCCTCGATCAATCGGTAGTACCGCGGGTTGGCCTCGCGGGTGACCGACTGCACGCGCCCCGTGTGGTCGACGTGGTCCACCGCGCAAAGGCGCTCGTACATCTCGGGGCGCGTCTTGTAGACCATGAGCATGAAGGGCGTGGGATGCTCGCACGTGAAGCAGTCGCCGAGCCGCTCGGCCAAGACGGAGGGCGCGAACGGCCGAAACCACTCCCGGTGCTTGATGCGCGAATTGAGAATGTCCTTCATGTTCGGGTGCCCGGGATGGGCGACGATCGAGCGGTTGCCTAGCGCGCGTGGGCCCCATTCCATGCGTCCTTGAAACCACCCCACCACCTTGCCGTCGGCGATGTTTTGAGCCGTTTTCGCCAGAAGCGCCGGTTCGTCGAGACGCTCGTAAGAAACTTCAGCCGCGCGTAAAGCGGCCTCAATCTGCGCATCGCTGAATTCCGGTCCGGTCGAAGCATGGTCCATGACAAATCGCCGGGGGCGCTTGAGGACGTGCTGCAAAACCCAGAAAGCGGCGCCCACGGCCGTGCCGTCGTCGCCGGCCGCCGGTTGCACATACACCTGCCGAAACGGCGTCTCGTCGAAGATCATGCCGTTGGCGACCGAATTCAGCGCCACGCCGCCGGCCAGGCACAGATTGTCGCTGCCGACGCGCGCGTGAAGAGCCCTCAGGATGTGGAAGTAGGCGCGCTCCAGACACGCCTGCAGAGATCGGGCCAGGTCCATGTCACGTTGCGTCAATTCGCTGTGCCGCACTCGTGGCGGCCCGAACTGGTTGACGAATTCTCGTGAGTAGAGCGGAGCCACGGTCGGCCGACCTTCTGCGTCGAACGAATAATCGACTCCCTCCGAGTGATGTACGAAGTAGTCGAGGTTCAGTCGGAAGCGCCCCCCCTCGTCGAGAGTAACCAGGCGGTCGAAGAAGTCTCGGTACGCATCGTGGCCGTAGGGGGCCAGGCCCATCACCTTTCCCTCATCGCCGTACTGGTCGTATCCGATAAACTGGCAGACGGCCGAGTAGACGATGCCCAAGGAATGCGGGAAAAGCGTGCGATCGAGGACGCGTATCTCGTCCCCTTCCCCGGCGCCGGTCATCGTCGAGGCGAAATCGCCGAAGCCGTCGACCGACAACAGCGCTGCCCGCTCAAACGGCGACACGAGGAATGCGCTGGCCAGATGGGCCAGGTGGTGCTCGAGGTGGTGCACTTGAAAGGGCAACCGACCCGGGGCGATGCCGAAGCTTTTTTCGAGCAACTGGGGCGCCGAAGCAACCTCGGCGCGGTGCTGCAAGCGCTGACGCGCCAACTGGCTGATGCGGGGAAGATTCTTCAGCGCAAATCCAACTTTTGAAAGCAAGTTGGCTTTGGCGTCGCGGGCGATGGCCACGTGGGCGATGTCCGTGGGCCCCGCCCCCGCGATCCGTAAGCATTCCTTGATCGCCAGCTCGGGGAAGCCCGCAAAGTGCTTGACGCGGTTGAGCCGCTCCTCGGCCACCGCGGCAACCAGGTTGCCTGAATCCCCGTCGACCAGTACAGCCGAAGAATCGGCATGGAACGTATTAAGACCTAGAATCAGCATTGGTTCGCTAAAACAGGGTGTAGATGAAAGGTGCCACTGGCGTGCCGGTAGATAGCAGCAGCAGCACGCCAAAGAGCGACAAGACGATCACGATCGGCAGCAGCCACCATTTCTTGTTGTTCGCCAGAAAGTCCCAGAATTCCAGGACAATGCCTCGATCGGCCGCCTCTGCGGCCCGCTCGAAGTCGGTTTCCTTTTCGTTGTCCATGACGGGCTCCCGTCCTGCCGCCGAAAGTTAGAACTGTTGAAAGTAGCGCCGCACGTCGCGGACGGCCGGTTTTTCGGCCCAGTAGGTCTCGACCGAGCGCCGCCGCCGCTGCAAGGGATCGCGTCCGGCAAGTCTAAATGCTAGACCGAGCGGTGCGAACAAAAAGTAGAACGCCAAGGCTAGGACCACGCGCGATACGACCCATCCAATCGGAAAAGCCAGCACCATCCAACCGACGTAGATCGGCCGCAACCACTGCGGCCGCAAATATCCTAGGGGCCCAACCGTCACGGCCAGAAGCCCCAGAGCCGCGCCGAGGGCCATGCGGCCGCGTCCGACTCCCTCCCAGGCGGCCAGGCCGCCGAAAAAGACGAGCCACAAGAGGGCAAATTGCCTCAGCGTTCGCGTCTGCGGCCGGAAGTCAATGTCGGACCACTGCATTCAGGCGTTCCTAATCCAACTGGAACTGGGCCAGGTGCTGCTGCCGCGTCGCCGAATCCATGACGCCCGTGAGTTGGTCCTTGCGCACCAGAAAGTCGCCGAGTACCAGAACGTCGATATCCGTCGCCAGAAAACAGCGGTACGCCTCGCGCGGGGTGCAAACGATCGGCTCCCCCCGCACGTTGAAGCTCGTGTTGATCAGCACGGGACATCCCGTCCGGTCCTGAAATGCCTTGAGCAATCCATGCAGGCGCGGATTGCGAACTGAATCGACCGTTTGCAGACGAGCGCTGTAGTCGATATGGGTGACCGCGGGAATCGTGGAGCGGACCACGTTCACGCGACGGCACAGGTCGGGGTCACTCCGCATGCACTCCAGGTCCTGTTCACCGAGGGCCGTGCGGTGCTTCGGCAACACCGACGCGACCAGCAACATATAGGGGCTTTCGTGCCGCGGATCGATGGCGAACCAGTCGCTGGCACACTCGCGCAGGACAATCGGAGCAAAAGGACGAAAGCTTTCGCGAAACTTCACCTTCAGGTTCATGGTGGCTTGCATCCGCGACGAGCGCGGGTCGCCCAGGATGCTCCGCGCGCCGAGCGCCCGCGGGCCAAATTCCATCCGCCCCTGAAACCAGCCGACGACCTGCTCCTCGGCGAGCGACTGGGCCGTGGCCGACAGCATTTCCTGCTCGTCGTCAAAGCGCTCGAAGGGCGCGTCGGCTTCGCGCAACACCTGCTCGATCTCGTCGTCGCTGAAGGCAGGGCCGAGCAGGCTGCCGCGCTGACCATCCGGGGAAGTCGCTCGGCGGGGCTTTTCGAGCAGTTGGTGCCAGACGAATAGCGCCGCGCCCAGCGCGCCCCCCGCGTCGCCGGCCGCCGGTTGAATCCAGATGTCGTCGAAAGGGCCTTCCCGCAAGAGACGGCCGTTGGCCACGCAATTCAGGGCCACGCCCCCGGCCAGCACAAGCCGCCTCTGACCCGTTCTGGCGTACACGTCTCGGCCCAGCCGCAACATGATCTCTTCGGCCACGGCCTGGACGCTGGCCGCCAGGTCGGCATGCCGCGGTTCGATTCTCGCTTCGGGCTGGCGAGGCGGTCCGCCAAACAGCTCATGAAACCGCGAGTTGGTCATCGTCAGCCCTTGGCAGTAATTGAAATACCGCATGTCGAGCCAGAACGTGCCGTCGGGCTTCAGATCGAGCAAATGCTCATAAATCTGGTCGGCGTAGACGGGCTGGCCGTAGGGGGCCAGCCCCATCAGCTTGTATTCGCCGCTGTTGACCTTGAACCCGCAATAGTAGGTGAAGGCCGAATAGAGCAACCCCAGCGAATGAGGAAACTGCAAGTGGTGAGTCAGCCGGATTTTGTTGTTCTCGCCGACGCCACAACTGGTCGTGGTCCATTCGCCGACGCCGTCGAGCGTGAGGATCGCGGCTTCTTGATAGGGGCTGGGAAAAAAGGCGCTGGCGGCGTGGCTCTCGTGATGATCGACGAAGACCAGCTTAGCGCCGCACCGCTTTCCCAAGGCGCGGCGAATGGTTCGCCGCATGTTGAGCTTCTCTTTGAGCCAGACCGGGATGGCCAGGCTGAAGCTGCGAAAGCCGGCCGGCGCGTAGGCCAGATAAGTTTCGAGCAGCCGTTCAAATTTGGTGAACGGCTTGTCATAGAACGCCACGTAGTCCAATTCGTCACTGGCGAGTCCCGCCTCCTTCAGGCAATAGGCCACGGCCTGCGCGGGAAAGCCCGGATCATGCCGCTTGCGGCTGAATCGCTCCTCCTGGGCGGCCGCCACCACATGGCCGTCGACGACGATGGCGGCAGCGCTGTCGTGGTAGTAGGCCGAGATGCCCAAAATGGCGGTCATGGACAAGACAGTCGTGTTGTGTCGATCGTGCTCTGCACGCGCCCGCATGCCGGCACAACCCGTTCATGGTCTTGGCAGCGCGTCTCAACTGCCTCGTCACCGAGAACCGTTCCACCGGCCAAGGGAAGCTTAGCTTCCGTCGGCGACATCGGTGGCAAGCAGTTCGGCGGTGAGACGGTAGCCTCAGCCGTCGCAAAGCGGATCGCGCGTCCTTAGTGCCTCTCTGATTCGCCGTTGCGCGCCGCCGGCTCGCGTCGAAGTTGATCGAGGTGGATGTCTACAAGGAGCCGATACCAGAAGCCCTGTAGGAAGTGGAACACAAACCCCTGCTTGCCGTCAAGGAAGCCCAACCGCAGGAAGTAACGATAGAAGAAGTAAAGAAAGGGCCGGACAAAGAGCGGCAGACGATACCAGGCGTGTTTCAGCCACAACACCCGCTGGTCTGGCGTTCCCCAGAGCCGCGGCACAATGGGGCTTTCCGACTCGCGCGAATTCCGCCGCAACTCCTCGCGGGCCAGGGCGACCGCGTAGCGGCAGTGCTTCTGAATCCAGAAGTTGATGTCGTCTTCCTTGCGATTGTCCTCGATGAGGTCGTTGCGTAGTTTGCCCACCTTCCCACGAACGTGAAAATGGTGATCGACCAGATCGTGCTCGTCAAAGAGAACACGGTCGCGGCGGAACAGCTTGAGGAGGTACTTTGGATAATATCCGCCGTGCCGTATCCAACGTCCCTGAAAGACCTGCCGGCGTTTGATGTAGTAGCCGTCGATCTCCGCCGGCTGATTGCCTTCACGCGCAGCCGAAGCGCACGGGCACAGCAAGTCGCGGATCTCCTCGGCCAGCTCGTGGCTGATTCGCTGGTCGGCGTCGAGGCCCAGGATCCACTCGCTGGTTTCCCCGGTCGGCGCCGCAGGAAGGTTGTCGAGCGCCCAGCGCCACTGTTTGGAATGCGTTTCAAACGGGTGCGAAAGGAGGGTCGCGCCGAAGTCGCGCGCGATTTCCCGGGTCCGGTCGGTGCTGCCCGAGTCGACGATCACGATCTGTCCCGCCCACGACGCCACGCTCGCCAGGCACGCGGGGAGGTTCTGCTCTTCGTTGAACGTCAAGATCACGACGGTCACGGGAGCGAGACCGCGCGCGGGGGGCGTCTGCACTTCCTGCTGGCTGCCCGGCGAAGGTATAGATGTCTGCATCGACAATAAGGATAGCATCGCGATGGCCGCGGTTCAGCGGGCGTCGCCTTGCGGCGACGGCTCCGCGCGCGTCAATGCGCTCGCGACCGCATCCAATAGCGCGCCTCGTTCTTGAGGATGCTCCCAGTGCCAGCGGCGCTCGGCCGCTGCCCAGGCCGCTTGCTTCGCCTGCAAAAGTCGCGGAGGATCGTCCGCCCACGATTTCAGTCCCGCCGCCAGTGTGGCGATGTCGCCCGGCCGGTAAACGAGAGCGTGGGCGCCCAGGTCGTCGATCAGAGGCCGCTGGCCCGGTGTGTCGGTAAACACCAGGGCTAAACCGGCAAGCATGTAGGTAAACGCCTTGTTGGTCAGACAAATCGTTCGATTAAAGACGCGATCTTGTTCCAGAGCGAGGCCCAGATCGTAGTCCCGGCAGGCGTCGACCATCGAGTCGGGCGGGCCGGGAGCGTGGATGACGAGTTCTAAGCGAGGCGCCTCGGCTCGGGCCAACTGCCGTAAAGCGTCGGCGTAGGCGGCATTGCTGCTCCCTCGCAGGTGCAGCTCGCCGGGTAGCCGGGCCAACCCCATGGCACGAACGACATCTTCCAGTCCGCGGCCCGTACCGATCGTCTGGCTGAACCAATAGAGCTTGAGCCCGGCGCCGGGCGAGACTCGGATGTCGGGCGCCCTGGGCGGCAACGGAAACGCGTTATTGATCGGGATCGGCCGCCGGCCGTAGGTTCCCTCATAGGCGTTTGCGATCGCAGCGCTGCCCGCAGTCAAGAACTCGGCACCCGGCAAGATTTCTCGTTCGATGCGCGCCGCCAGGTCCATCGCCAGCCTGTTGGCGGGCTCGTCGGCGGCCTCGGCGCTGTGGAAGTCTTCCAGGTCAAGGGCGTAAGGAACACCCATCCGGCGGCCCGCCACGGCGGCGGCCGCCAGAGCACCCGTCTGCCCGGCATAAATCAGATCGCAGGGTTCGGAGACGATGGCTGCCACCAGTTCGTCATGCAGTCTCGCGTAGCCACGCGCGGCGAGGGAGAGAGGCAGACGTCCCGTGCCGAAAAGTCTGGCGAGTCGCCGCGCGCCGTGAAAGCGCAGACCGCTGATGAAATACGTGCGCGGGGCCGCGTGACGCCGTGAATCAACGGCCGCCCAGCGCCAGGTCCGCCGGCGGCGTGCGTCGTCATCCGCCTGCGTTGCCCAGCCGGCGGAGAGGCTGCTGACCACGCGCACGTCGTAGCCGGCCAGGTCGAGGGCATCGGCGGCTTTGAGCATCCGCGGGCACGTCGACAAATGTCCGGCTGCGACCACACACACCTTCGCTTGAGTGGGCGGAACGGAAGACGGGGTGCAGCCGACACGCGCTTGGGGCATCAATGGCGTTGCTTCATACATTCGACCAGTCTCGGCAACCGCGATACCGTTCATCCGCGGCGCGACGTCTTCTTGTGCACGGCTCGTCATCAGCAGGCGCGTCAAACAGATTCAACGACCGCCCCGAGCCGAGGCGATCTCCTGGTAAAGCTGTTCCAGGCGGGTGGTGATGACCGGCCAGGCAAACCGCGCGCGTACCAGCCGCTCTCCCGCCTTGCCACGCGCCGTTCGCTCGGTTCGGCTTGCCAAGGCGGATGCCAGTGCTTCGCCGAGGCAGCGACGGTCGAGCGCGCTTTGCCAGCCGGCTCCCGCGGCAGCGACCTCCCCTGCCCAATCGATCCGGTCGCTCACCAGCACGGGGATGCCTCGTCCGAGGGCCTCGAACATCGAGAGACCGAAATTCTCCTGGTGCGAGGGCATGGCGAGCAGCGAGGCGCCACGCAGCACCGATTCTTTGTCGCTCCCGTCTAACCAACCGGCGAACTCCACAAGATCCTCGGCCGACCTCTGGCGGACACGGCGTTTAAGACTCTCCACGTAGTCGGGACTTCCGTCGCCCACGAGTTTCAACTTCCACGAAAGCTGCTCACGACGCACAACGTCGACGAACACATCGATGAGCAAGTCCAAACCCTTGACGGGGTGCAATCGTCCCAGGGCAAGAACGTAGTCGCCTTGATCATTCTGCCTGGAGGTATCCGTAGCACCGCCTTCGGCTGCCGCGATGTCGATGCCCAGAGGAATGACGACACCCCGCGGGAGGTCAAGCGCGGCTTCAGCCTGCTGTTGCTCCGCAAGACTGGTGTAGTGGATAGCGGCGGCCCCGCGCAACATCCTACGGACCCCCGCGTGCCAGAAGACAAATTTTCGAGCCGGTTTATGCCGTCGAGCCCAGGGATTCAGCGAGCCTAACGGACGAACCACGTAGGGCACGCCCGCCCGCCGCGCCGCTGCCGCCGCCGCGATCGAAGCGTGCGAGTAAATCGCGTGGATGTGGACCGCGTCGAAATCGGCTACGCAGCCAGACAACCACTTCGCAAGCGGACGCGAGTATTTGAACGCCTCGCTCCACTGTCGCCGGAAGAAAATCGTCGGCACGCCCTGATAGTCGACGGGCTGCTCAAGTGTCACCGGCAGCCGTCCTTTGCCGTCGGCGTCCGTCGAAGCGATGAGGGGCTCGGTGCCCGAGGCAGCCAGGCGCCGGCATATTTCCAGGACCGCCAGGCTCGGGCCGCCGTATCGCGGCGCGATTCCCGGGATGACGTGCAGCACCTTCATCGCGCTCATCGCGCGAGCCTCGTGGCCGCTGATCGCCTCGTGCCGGGCCATGATCGCGCTCATCAGTTGTTTTGGAAGACGCGGCGCGTCTTGCCGGCTGGGGTCAGTTCCAGTTCCGCCACATGTTCGATCGGGATCGTCGCCAGTTCTTCGGCGATCCGTCCCAGGCGGCGGCGCACGTCGGCCAGTTCTGCTTCCGAAAGAGGGCGAGCTGCCGTGTAGCGCAACGCGACGCCGTCGTTGCATTGCCCTACCTGAAAGGCGCCCAACGGGGATTCCTTCACCGCGTGCGTCAGGGCCTCGGAGTGGAAAACTCCGCCTCCCGGCATGCGCACCAGGTCGTTGGCGCGGCCGATAACAGCGCGAAACCCGCGTGCCGCGGGCAGGTCTCCTTCGGCCAATTCCAGCAGATCGCCTAATTGGTAGCGGACCAGCGGCAGACAGCGGTCGTAGAGGCTTGTCACCAGTATCTGGCTGGCGCCGACCACCGGGGCGAAAGGAATGGCCTCGATAAAATAGTGGCGCCAAAAGACCTGGTACACGCCGTCGGGACGCTGGTGAGCGATCGGGCCCGTTTCCACCGCGCCGTACTCCATGACGACGGGGCACCCGAACAGATCGGCGAGCATGTCTCGGGTGTCGGATCGGGGAAACGATTCTGCGGTGGCAACGACCACCTTCAGACGGAGTTGCCGAAGAGCGTCGCAGTGTTCCGCGTTCACGCGCCCGAACCGGTCGAGCGCGGCAGCGTACCCAAGCATGTAGCTCGGCCGAAAGTTCAAAAGCTTGCGGCAGGCGGCACGCAGATCGGCGTCGCCCAAGCGGTAAGCGGAACAACGGTGATAGCCCAGCATCCAATCCTTCAATTGCCGCTTTCGTGCGTTGATCCATCCCGCCGTACCACGCCCGAGCAGGTGGCTGTGACCCCAGATCAAGAATAACTTATCGGCCGGCGACACGCCGAACCAATCACGGGCGTACCACACGTCGTCGGAAGACACGGTCGGCTCCGAATCCCAGATCGGAAACCGAAATGGCTCAGCGGTCGACCCGCCTGTCGACCGCCATTGGCCAATCGGCTGCCGGGGGTCGTACAACGCTTCACCCGCCGCCCGAACGTCGGCCCGCGCCATGACCGGCATCAGTGCGCTGAATTCATCCCAGGAAGCGAACCGTTCAGGAAGCGATCGCCGTGCGCTCAGCTCGCGGAAGAACGGCACCTGCGTCCGCATGGTGGACCATTGCTCGTTGAATCGCGTGAGTTGCCAGGCGAGCGTCGCCGAAAGGTCGCCGGCGGCGCGATAAAAATCGCGCTGCTCCATCACGCGCCGGGCGGTCTGGCGCGCACGCAACGATCGCAAGCCGGCAATCACAGGACCGACTCCAGGCAGGCGATCACGCGCTGCTGATGGTGCTGCGAGGTAAACCGATCGTGCAAGCGGCGGAAGCCCTTGCTACCTCGCGATTTGGCTTCTGCTGGATCGGCCAGCAGCGACCGCAGCACGTCCTGCAACTCGGTCTGGTTGGCCGGATCGCGCACGAGCCATCCCGTTTCGCCGGGCACGATCACTTCCTCGGCCCCGTCGTCGTAACATCCGACGCACGGCTTGCCGTAGTTCATGGCTTCCAGATAAACGAGCCCAAAACCCTCCTGACGGCTGGGCATGACAAAGGCATAGCAATCGCGGTACAGGGCCTGGAGCGTTGCCAGCGGAACATGGCCCGGCAGGAAGACCGCATCGGCGACTCCCTCTCGCTGGGCAAGATCGGCCAGCGCCGCACGCCCGTCGCCTGGGCCGGGGAATACGACCTGGGCTCTTGGAAAATCGGTGTGGATGCCGGCTAACGCCGAAACGAGCTCGGCGTGACCTTTCTGCCCCTCGGAAGAATCCATTCGTGCCACCAGGAGCAATACCTGGTCGGTCAAGGTGCGCAACTGACCGTCGGCGGCCTCAAGCTGCAACGATTCGCCGGCCGCTTCCGGAAGGGCCGCGTTCAGCGAGAACTCCGGCGATAGTCCAAGCGGACAGGCCTCGCCGTCGAAGTGGTTCACATATCGTCGCACGTTGCGCAGCGTGAAACTTGAATTGGTGAATACCTTGTTGGCCGTTCGCAGTGACCAGCGACTGAAACGCTTCATGCGTCGACCAACCTCCGAACCGTGGCCGAAGACGATCGTTCGCACGAGGCCCGTGGCGGCCAGCGGCAGCACCGGCAGGGCCAGCGTGACGTGGTCGAAACACATCGTCGGCCTCGACGCGGCCAAGCGCAGGAGGGCCAAGGAGAAGGCCAGTTTATCGCCTCGGCAGCCACGAAACTCAACCTGTGGCGGCAGGACGGCTGGTCGGTCGCTGTCCTGTTCCAGCAAGCTGATCACGTGCAAGGCGAAGCTGCGCCGTTCGGCCAGGCGCACCAAGGCGTGCAGGATGTTCTTGTTGGCCGTGGCGATCCCCCCGCACAGGCCGTAAGCGCCGGTCATGCCGAAGACCAGCGATGGTTGTATCTTCACCACGGTGTGCCTCACGCGATACCCAGGGGTGGTCCGCGGCGGCGCGGGGGACCGAGACGGTTTGTCGTCGGCAGTTGGAGCGTTTTGTGCAGCCAGGGACCAAACAGCCGCAAAAGCAAGGCGAAAACGATGAAAGACATGACCAACGCTCCGAGCAATTTCGCGAAATTGGACTCCAGTCCCATGAACAGGCGAATCATGATGATCGCCGCCGCCCCGTAATAAAGCGGAAGCGACGGCGCAGCCAAGGCGAGGGCACGGTAACCCATCCCCAGGGCCATTCCGAAGAAGAAGGTGGCGATGGGCATCCCAATCGGCCCGAAGTCGATGTAGAACTCGGCCAGGTAACTTAAGCCGATCGACGTGTTCGATTCTTCTCCGGCCGCGGCGACGCCGGCAAACTTCCGCACCAGCCAGGAATCCGAGCCGAGATTCTCCTTGTCGGGAAACAAGAACCGTGGGGTAAGAATGTGCCGGATTCCGCGCCACGTCAGCGCCCCTCCCTCGTGGGGCACTTCCGCCGGGACGCGGCGCACGACGAGCGAGAACAACTGTGGACTACCGGACAATCGTTCGGCCAGGCTGCTGATGCTCTTACCCCAGTCCATTTCGCCGACCGCCTGCAAGGCCGTGGTGAAAAACGCCCCAATTTTGGCCATAGGCGAGGCTTCCGCCTTCGTGTCGAGGGCCTGAGGCCGCCAGGCCGGCTTGATCGCTCCCTGCCAGATCAAGCCCAGGGGCACGATCAGCACGGCCCCGCAGGCGGCGCCCATCAACATACGTTTGAGTTTCGGCGTCACTCCGGTGGTGGCGACGCGGTGCGACATCTCGTTGATGATCGCCAGCAGGAACATAAACAGGAGGTCTTTGAAGACCGACATGCCCGACACGAACGTTGGAACCAGGGCGAACAGCAAGGCGCCGGCCGCGCGCCCGTAACCCTGCCCTTGACGCGCCACGCTGAGAAACAGGGCGTAGAGAAAGACGAAACGAAATTCGAGCCCTGCGGAAAGGATCTGAGAGATCGAGTAGGCGATCGCCCTGGGCGAGCTGCCGACGACCCAAGAGGCCGAGAACAAGACGACGACGATAGCGAAAAGCTTGTTGACGTCGTAGTTGGCCGGTCGGGCGGCCAGCCGCGAAACGACCTGGCCACTTAGCCGCTCGCAAGTGAGGATTCCGGTGCGCAGCCCGGCGGCGATGCATACCAGCGAGCCGAGCAACAGCACCACGGCAAATTCCAGCGATCCGAGCGTCAGGTTCCCCGGGTAAGTGCCCATCAGGTCGAGATGGACAAATCCGGTCACGATAAACGCCCACTGGTAAGTGAGGCAGAACATGAGGATGCCGGGGTCGCCGGTCCCTCGCAGGAGCAGAAAGACGCTCCCTAGCGCGACGACCGCCAGCCCCCCCAGGGGATCGACGAGCAAGATGCTGGCGGCGAGCGCCGCGGCCAGAATCCAGGTCACCGCTTTGGACGTGGAAACGGCGGGCTGCCGCGGTCGAACCGCGCGTGGACGTATCGCCGGCCGCGCGCGCATCGGCTGCCAGTTCACGGAGGATCTGAGCGGTATCTTAGGCGGGCCCCCGCTCGCGCCGTTCGACATGGCCGGATGCACCTCGTTGCCCAAGTTGCTCAGTCCGTGTTCTCGCGTGGCCGCCGTCCCGTCGCCAGCAGCATGGCGAAGCGGTTGACATCGGTCCCTTCGCGATCGAACGGGTTGCCGCAGTAGCGGGCCAGCACCTTCATGGCCCGCCAGCCAAGGCGGGTGCGGTAGAACCTGGACCAGCCCAGCGGCCACAGGCCGACCACCGCGACCTCGGCGAATCGGCGACTCATGACTTGATTCAACTCTTGCGGCGTGTATTCGCGGACATGGTCTCGTCCCAGCGGTCGGTCCGGACGGCGGCGCGGAGTGGTGACGATCACCGTGCCGTCGCTGGCGACCACCCGCGCCGTTTCACGCAAGCATCGGTCGTCGTCTTCGAGGTGCTCAATCATGTCGGCCAGCACAACCACATCGAACGACCGGTCGGGAAAGTCGATCTGATAACAGGAGCCAAGGACGGCCGAGCAGTTCCCCAGCCCCTGCAGCTTTTCGTTGGCCAGCGCCACCGCAGTCGGCTCCGGGTCGATGCCCGTCACCAACTTGGCCTGCCGGCTCAGCAAGCCCATCAGGTAACCGTCGCCGCAGCCCAGATCCAGAATCCGCTGGCCGGGCGCAATTCGTCGGTAGACGGCCGCATAGCGGGCGACGAGCGGAGGATTGAACCGGCGTGATTTCCGGTCGCATTCCTCCCAGTGGTACGCGCCGTAGTCGTCGTATTTGGGGAAATATCGCTGGGTGCTCATCTTACTTCAGCCCGGCTTCAAGCGCCGGTGGCAAAGTGGGCGGCGCTCCGGCAGTACCGTCGCACGGACGGCAAACGGACCGCAGCGCTCGTTCCAAGCCGGCTGTGGCGGCTTCCAAAGAATAGGCTTGCATTTTGTCGGCCAGCGCCCTGAGCACGTTTTGGCGTCCATCCTCGACCAGATGGCGCAGGTCAAGCATCCGCTGAGCCAATGTCGCCGTGTCCCCAAGCGCGAAACGAAAACCCGTCAAGCCATTATCCACCAGATCAGGCCCGCAGCCAACCGCATCGCTCACCAGGCAAGGGCGGCCGCACGCCATCGCCTCGTTGACGACCAGACCCCAGGTTTCCGAAGCGTCGGACGGCAGGACCAGAGCGTCCGCCGCCTCGTAATAGGCGGGCAATTCCGATTGGTTGCGAAAACCGGCAAAACGCACGCGACCGTTGCAGGCGGCCGCACTTTGTTCCAGGGAGCCTCGCAACGGCCCATCGCCGACCAGGACCGCATAAACGTCGCGGCCGCCAGGCGACTCGAGGGCCCGCCGAAGCGCGTCAATCAAATCGGCCGGTCGCTTGCGGGGAACGAACTTGCCCACGAAGAGAAGAACGAAGGCGTCAGCAGGAATTCCCAACGAGGAGCGAATCTGGGCGCTGCGGCCCTCGGCAGAGGCGGCAGCCGCACGGCTGGCGAAAAACTCGTTGTCCACGAAATGGGGGCAAAAGAACAACCGCTTGTCGGAAACCCCGTAGTGCCGAAGGTAGTCGCGGTTGCGCTGCCCGACGAACAGGTGAGCGTCGATCCGCCGCAAGAACCAACGGTAGGGGAGGTATTTGGCGGCCTTCTTGAGCCGAGAGCGTTGGGTCGCCAACTGTGAGTCGCCTCGCATCAAAACGGGCACGCCGCGTCGTCGGCACGCCAAGACGGCCTGGAGGAAACACTTCTTGTTCCAGCCGAATACCAGAAATGCGTCAAAACGGCCGGCGCCGATGAGGCCGGCCAATTCCGGCGTGTCGCAACCGCCGAAACGGGCGACGCCCGGCGAGCGAGCCACGTTGCGCAACCAGCGATAAGAGTATCCCTCCAGCAGCGGCACGTCCCATTGGAAGGGAACGTCGAAACCGGCCGCCGACTGCCCCGCCGCGTCCTGCTTGTAGGCGAAGAACACCTCTAAATCAAAGCGGCTGGCCAGATGCCGGAACCAGGGCACCTGGTATTGAATCGGGTGCGTCGCCAGAATCCCCAAACGTAAATTGGCGCTCACCGAATCCATTTCCAAAACGGCACGCGGCGATCTGGATCACGACACCGACGGACGACACCAATGGCTCAAATCCCGGCCCGTTAAATCTTCCAGCGAGCGGATCTCGCTGGCGAAGCGCTCCGCAAGCAGGGCCCGCGTCTCGGGACGCATGGCGGGATAGCCTTGCCGAAAGAAAACCGCCTCCAGGCTCTGACGCACTCGCAGCAAATCCTTAAGGTGCGCCGCTCGGCGGACGCCTAGCAGCCGTTTCAGCGGGCGATACAGGTACCAATTGAGGCGGTGGTAGAAAACGGCGTGCAGGCGCCCTGAGCGCGACGAACGCGGAGAGACACCGCGGCGCACGGCGGTTCCTGTTTCATGGGTTGACGGAGCGACGAACTCCGGGTCGACGTCAAGAAACGAATAGACTTCGCGCAGGATGCGCGCGGGCTCGCTGCGCAAATCATCGTAGAACAAGATCAGCAACTGGCTGCGATCGAAAAAAGTCAGCCAGCGCTGCAAATGGCCGTAATACCTGGCCGCCGCGAACATCTTGTCGCCGTAGCGTTCGATCGCCTCCTCGAACGTACAGGCCTCCGCCTGCGTACCGATGTGAAAATTCTGCCGCGCGAGGTGCCAGTAGTGAGAATAGACCTGATCGATCGGATTACGCAGCGAGACAATCAAACGCACGTCGGGAAGCAAGCGATGAATCGTCGCGGGAGGCCGCTCCGATTCCAGGTAGTTGGTCGTAAACTCTCCCACGGCGACGGCGGACTCGGCGCCGGCGAAGTGGTGCTCGTATTCTGACAAGCGTTCGGCCGCGTCTTGATAGCGGAAGAAGTTCGTCTCCTTCATCGGCGCCATATAAACCTGCGGGTGCTCAGCAAGGCAGCGGGTTAGCCAGGTTGTGCCTGCCTTGGGGGCGCCGATACCGATGAAGTTGGGCAGCATCTTCGTGCCGGTGGACGGGTCCGTTTACAACGATTGATACAACTGCACCCAGGCCTTGGCGGCCCGTTCGACCGAGTAACGGGACAACGACTTCCTCGCCGCCTGATGGGCGGCCTGCAATCGGTCCGGGTGGTCCATGAAATATCGTAGCCCCTCGTAGAGGGCGTCGCAGCCGACTTCGGAGCACAAATACCCATCTTCCAGATGGCAAATCTGTTCGGGCAGCGATGCGCGTCGAAACGCAACGGAAGGCACCCCGCGCGACTTGGCTTCGAGCACCGCGTTGCTGAACGTCTCGGTTTGCGACGGATGCACGTGTACATCGCACGCGTCGAGCAACCCAAACACGTCCTGGAGTTCCCCCAGGAAGCGAATATGCTTTTCCCATCCGGAGCGCCGTACGCGATCGATCAAAGCCTCAGCAAATGCGTTCTGCCAGGCATACTCCCCGGCCAGCAATAATTCGATGGGCCTACCTTCCTCAAGCATACGCAACGCCGCGTCGACCAGGACGTCGCACCCTTTGTCCGGCCGCACGCGGCCTATGTAAACAATCTTGAAGCGATCCCGCGAGAGCTCGGGAACATCGCTTACGGCGGGGGTGGCTCGTTGCGGCAGACAGTTGTGAATGAGGTGCACACCGCGGAACTCTACGCCGGTTTTGCGCAGTTGCGCCAGCCCGAACTCAGAATTACAAACTACCGCGTCGCAGACTGACCCAACGCATCGTCGCCAAATCCAATTCGAAATCACCCGCTTCCGGCCCGACAGGCCATGATCAGGTGGATTCGGAAGGCGAAAGACGACCGGTCGGCCGCAGCGCCAAAGCGCGGGCAACGCGTAAAGGAAGAAGCTTAAGTTGGCCACGTGAACGTGCGTCGGCTCAAAGCTCTTCATAATCTTGGTCAGCGAACCCGCAAACCGGGTCCATGAAAAAATCAACGCGCACAGTTCCCAAGGGCTCCTGGGCACGCGCATCGCCCGGTCGCAATCGATGTCCGTCCATTCGCAGCCGGCCTTTTCGACCGCGTCACGGACCCTCTTGCCGTGGGTCCGCTCAGTAACGCACATCACTCTTGCCCCGGCCTGGGCCAGCATCCACATGATCTGGATCGAGGCGCGCTCCATGCCTTGCAACGGGATCGACGGCATGACGAAGAGAATGCGCCGGCCGGCAAGCTCACCGGTCGGGGCCGGCGGGGTCGCAATCGCCGTGGGCGAAAGGCTGCCGACACACATCGGGGGCTCGGCTTCCAGGTTGACGGTGGATGTGGGCTTCACGGTCACGGTTGCTTATTGCCAATAGACTGGCGTTCGGTCACCGCAGGCTCCATCGTTTGTCGCTACGGAAAGGGCCGTCGGCCTGGACGAACAGGAAGTCGGCCTGCCAAAGAGCCCGGTCGAGGGGACGACGGATCAGGCTGGCGATGTCGTAGGGCAGAAAGCCCCGATCTCCCAACCAATGGATCACCTGGTGGGCCAGCGGCACGCCGGCGTAGACGTCCAGAAAGTTCAACTCCGCCAGGATAACCTGCACCTGCGGCAGGTTCCGTTCGATTCCTTTGAGCACGTGCAGTTCCGAGCCCTGAGCATCAATCTTGAGAAAGTCCGGGGCACGGCACGTTCCGCGCTCGATGAGCGTATCCAGCTTGGAGACGGTTTTTTTTGTGACGACCTTCGACCCGGCCGGGGTATGTTCGTCGAAAACGGAGCTGACGGAGCCCATTTCGTAGAAAGGCACAGACTCGGCATCCGTATCCCCGACCAGCGCCGCCAGATACTTCGCCAGGCCCTTTCGCTCCAGATCGGCCAGAAACGGGGCGCATTCGTCAAGCGGCTCAAAGCAGTACACCATCGGCTTGTGCTCAAACAACCGGTGGCAGAGCCTGGCAAAGTCGCCGTGATGAGCCCCCACATCGAACACGATCGCGGGCGAAAAGCCGTTGCTGCACAGGTCCGCCAGCGCGAGTTCGATCGTCGGCACTCCCAGGCGCCTTTTGAGACGATCTTTGAGCCAGCCAATCGTCGTCACGCGGCTATCTCTCCAGCGTGGAACTGAAAAAACCAAGGTATCGTGCGCAGATGCTCTCGAGGCTGAATCGCGATTCGGCGGCCTTCCGGCAGGCGGCGCGGTCTAGTTGGCCGATGCGATCGATCGCCGTCGGAAGGTCGCCGGCGTTCTCGACGAGAAAGCCGGTGCGGCCCTCTTCGACGATCTCCGGCAGGGCCCCGCGGGGGCAACTGATGACCGGGGTGCCGCACGCCAGGGCCTCGGCGAACACGATTCCAAACGGTTCGTCCCACTGTATGGGGACGAACAGCGCGGCGGCCCGGCCGAGCAGTTCGTTCTTTTGCTGGTCGTTGACCGTGCCCACGTATTCGATCTGCTGGCCGTCCACATGAGGCAGAACCATGGTCCGCCAGTACTCATCGTCCGCCGGCGTGGCGCCGTAATTGCCCGCGATAATGAGTTTTCGTCCAGAGCGTCTGGCCGCCTCGATCGCCAGGTGCGGCCCCTTGATCGCCTCGACCCGGCTGAGGAAGACGAGCGGCGCATCCGCCGGAACGTTCGGCACAAAGTCGAACCGGCTCGTGTCGACGAAGTTGTGAATCGCCGTCCAACGACCTGCTGCGCGACGGCCGATATCGCAGATGTGCTCGCTGCAACCGGTGAAATCGAGCGTGCCGCGTGCCATGCGGCTGGCCCACCCTACGGTGCGAGCCGACGGTCGCCGCTGATACGACATCACCTTGGGCAACCGCGAAGGCAGCAGCGGAGTGAGATACCAAAGCCTGGAAAAGCTGTGGACGATATCCGGCTCAAACTTCCGGACCGCCCGCAAGAGGGCGGCCGTGTTGCGAATCGTGTCAAGCCGACTGCGTGACCGGAGCCCCGGCCAGGGAAACAACGTGTCGGCGGAGGCCGTCGAACCCGAATTTGCAACCAGGCCCACCGAATGCCCCCGATCGGCAAAACCCTGCACCAGTCCCGCTACGATGCGCTCAATTCCGCCATAGAGAGACGGGGGCACCGGCAGCTCGGGATCGGCAGTAACGAGAATCCGCATGGGTTATTCTACGCCGTCGCTAGCAGTTCCGGATTCGGCACCGTGGGACCCGTACGGTCCGCGATAAGGTCGAAAAGCTCGCACTGGCGGCGCGTCATCTCGCGAGCGGTATAAGGTTCAAAGGCGGCCAGATTGGTTTGCGGCTCGAAAGGAAGCCGCTGAAGCAAGTTCCTCAACGCGGGCTGCAGCCGGATGGCGATGTCGTCGCTGGAGTCGCCTGAGTCGAATGCCACGACCTCTCCCGCCTCGGTAGTTCGCACGATCTCCACGACGCTGCTGGACCTGTGGAACACGGCTAACAGCGGTTTCCTGGCCAGAATATACGGATAGAGCTTGGACGCCGTGTAGGCCGGGTCGTCCGAGCCGGGTACCAGCAGAAAATCCGCCGCCTTAAGCAAGCGTAGCACTTCCAGGTAGGGCAGACGTTGGGGGTGCTCGCTAACGAAGTCCGCCAGACCCATCGCCTGGGCAATCGGCAGGAGCGTTGGCCTGGCTTCCGATCCCAGGGCATAGCTCGTGCCCACGAGATGCAGCCGCACCCGTCGGAACAAATCGGGATTCTCGCGCAGCCCGGCGGCCAACGCCTCGCAGATGGCCCGGCAGACCAGCCGCATGTCCGTCCCCAGCCGGCCGGCATAAACGGCGTGGCAAAGGCCGTCGTCCGGGTCGAAGATTCGATTCGGCCTGCCGCCGCGCACAGAGACCTCGAAATCCGCACTCGAAGCACCAAAAGGGAGGGTACGGCAGGCCCATTCGGGAATCCACGGGTATCGCTGGCGCAACACGCGATGGTAGTTCTCCGAGACGGCGATCAATCCGTCGACCGCGCGCATCGTCCAGGGTTCGAGGGTCTCGTGCATGCGCCTCGCCCAGCGATGCTTCCGCGGACGCTGGGGATCCAGTTGCTGGTAGTCGTTGACCCAGGGATCCTGCATATCGAGCACCAAGGGCGTTCCGAAGCGGCGCTTCCAGAGCCGACCTAACGCCATGGCGGGAAACATGGTGGTCGAGAAGAAAAGCAGATCGGCGCGCTGTCGCCTGAGAAGGCGGACGCCCTCCCGGTACAAGTACGGTGCCGCCCGCAGCGCCAGGGCGCCGAAGCCGACTCGCCGCGTCCAGCGAGCCGGGACGGCCCGCACCCGGTGAACCGGAATGTCGTCGGGAATCGTCTCGAGCAACTCAGGTTCCCGCGTCCCTTCCACATAGTCGCCGTCGACCGCCAGCACGGTTGGTTCCCAGCCGAACTCGCGGTAGTAGGGCAAGCTCAGCCGCACGCGGTGCATGTCGGCCGCATTGATAGGGGGAAAGTGCGGCGAGACGATCAGGACACGCCGCCGACGCAAGTTGGGATCTGCGCAGTCCATCATGCGACACCGAACAAGCCGTCCTTGAATGTGAAACGAATGTATTTCTGCATGGCTTGCAGGAAAAGCGTGGCCATCCGCCCGCGGATGGGTCCTTTACCGCTTTTGCACCCAAAGACTCGCAGCATTGTGGGCTGCTGCGCGAGGAAGCAGCTTCGACAAGCGCTGGTCTGAGTGCAGCAGGTATTGGCTCGCCCAAAGAACGTCAAAGACCTCCGCCATGAGCATGGCCTGGATGATGTATTGTTCGCTGCACCCCAGTCCCTCCTCCATCCACCACGGTGGATAGTCGTAGGGTAGAAAGATGTCGTGCACGTGGATCAAGATGCCCGAGGGCAGCATGGGCAAGAGACGCAGGAAGAGCGCCACGCAATCGTTGCCCGGACGTAACTCGTGGCTGGAATCGACGAACAAGATGTCGCCGCTGGTCAGCGATCGAAAGACGTCGTCGTCAATGAGGTCTTCGGCGGGTCGTAAAAACACCTCGTCGGCCGAACGGCTGACGTCGGTGCGCGGACAAGGGTCGACGCACATCAGCCGCGTCGACAGGGCGCCGTCCAGAATCGCCTGGCGGCTGACGCGCGTGCTGTTGCCGCTACCAATTTCGACGATCCGGGCCGGCTGAAAACGACGGACGATCGTATACAAAACCTCCGCGTCGGGTGAGGAGAAGTAGCTGTTCGCCAGACTGAATCCCACGTCGTTTCGCGTATCGTCGGCAAAATCGGCGAATCGGGGCAGGTACTCCTCCAGCCCAAGAAAAACGGGTGTCGCGTCCATCGCCTCCAACGCAGGCGGCATGGGGAAGGCAGGGCGATCGAAGTAACCTGACTGCGCCAGGTCCCGCAGACGTTGATTCTCGCGGCGCTGGGCAGTGAGGCCCGTGAGCTGCAGGTTGAGCTGCGCAAGCGCGCGGTTGATCAGCGTCTTGGCCCGTCCGCGAAATCCGTGTGACACGGCGCGCGGTCGTGAGGTCGGATGAGGGAAGCCCGGGAGCTCGCAGCCCGGCGCACCGCCTGCCGTCATCGGCGCCGGGCAATTGTCCAATGTGGGGCTTGCCATCGCTTCGTCTCGCGAGCCGTCGGCCATCTTACTTTGCATCTCGCTCAGTCCAGTCAACGATTCTAGCATAATTGCAATTTGAGGTTCCGCAGATCGCGGTCAGATTGGGGATTGACACCCGCTTGGCAGGGGTTAAAAAGGCGTCGCTGGCTGGCACCGACCAGCGTAGGCTTGGCGGAAGCTCTCTTAAGAAGCCGCCAAGAGACCGGCGAGGGAGTGCCGCGACAAGCCGGTGCGCAGGCGGATTCGTCTGACAATCTCAAAACAGCCGTTTGGCCATGGGAGGAAACGTGGTCGCGTTTTTGTTACGGCGTCGCCCCGTCTGTTGGGCCGCATTGACAAGCGTTGCGTTCATCCTGGCCGTCTTCCCGCAGCCTCAATCCGCGAGGGGGGATATCACGTACACCTACGACGCCAATGGTGTGATGGCCAGTAACGGCGATATTCTCTCCGTGGCGGTGTCGATCACGACGGACGGGCACACCGGCATGCTCGGAGCGACCGACGTGCACAAATGGCAGTGGACAGTCACCGACGAAACCACCCATCAGGTGGCCACCTCGAGTTGGATGACTCCCGCCGCCTTTGTCGGTGTCGTGCAGGACTTCGATGCGACCTTGCAGTCGCTCAGCCTCTTGCACGACGGCGATCGGTTCAGCATAGGCGACCTAAACGGATCGTTGGAGTACGTCCGTTGGGTAAACTCGGGCGGAGACCTGTCGTTCGAAGGACAAGTCAATGCTGAATCACATCTGACGCAATGGAGCGTGGCGGCGACCAACCCCTTTGCGACCTTCGGGCCTGCCGGCGGGGCGGCCCCGGAGCCGTCAACGCTCGTCTTGTTTTCTGGTTTCGGTGCCCTAAGCATCTTTGCTGGCTGGCGAAAGCGACTGGCCAAGAAGATCGCCGAATGAGGAACGTTGTGCAACGTTCCCGCGACGACACGTTTTAACGTGCCGGCTGGGGCGCGAGTCGCAACCAGCGGCCCAGCCGCCGGCCGGCGGGCAACTGCCCAAGCAACTCGCCGAGCGGCTCGGCAAACAACAACCGCAACACGCCGACATACGCGGCGGCGAACGTGATGCCAAAAACGAATGCGCCGCCCCAACTGTTTCGCTCGAGGCCCAGTAACCGCAAGGTGGCGATGCCGATCGCCAACGACAGTCCCGCCGCGACCAGGGCGTGCAGGATCGCCGCGGCGATGCCCGATCCTTGAATTGCATTGGCTTGGCGCAACTGCCAGAACAGTCCCGCCAGGCCGAGTCCCTCGGCCGTTGCCTGGGCGGCAAGGTACGCCGCCGGACTGCCGGTGTAAAACAGCACGCCCAATCCGAGCGCCGTGCCGAGCAGTTGCCAGAGATCGTACACCAGGCAGACGCGGTGCTGCAGATTGCCGAGGGTCAGGTTGTAGGTCACTTGCGCCAGCCCCGCCACAACTCCCACCCCCATCGCCCAAGGGAGCAAGGGAATGACTTCCAACCAGCGATCGCCGTAGAGAAAGCGAACCAGCGGGTCGGCCAGCACGCCGGCCGCCGTACCCACGGGGATCAGGAACCAGGCCGCTCCGCGCAGCACGAGGTGGCTGGCACGCACGTATTCGCTCGAACCCGGCGCGATCCGCGTCAAAACCGGGTAGATGGCCTGGATCGCCGTGAACGCCAGTTGCTGGCAGGCCAGTTGGGCCAAACCGACCGCGCGGCCAAAGACGCCCAGCGCGGCCAGCCCTACCACGTGCGTCATGACGCCGCTTTCCAGAGGTTTCCGCGCCCGTTGGATGGCTTGTGCCGTGACGCGGTTCAGCCCGAACCAGAACGCCGGTGCGAATCGGGCCGCCTGCCATTCAAATGTGGGGCGCCACCGCTCGATGAGGAACAAATCGATCACGAACGGCACGTACTTCAAGAACGGTCCAAGCAGCAGGGCGTAGACCCCCGCGCCCGTCAGGGCCAAAGTGATCGTCAACAGGGTGCTGCCCACGATGCCGGCCAGATGCAGCGCTCGCAGGCGAGGCCAGTTGTGGGCGCGCTCCAGCATTTTCACGCGCACCCCGCCCAGGCCCGCCAGCACGGCGACGAACGAGACGACATGCGTCGGCATCGCCACGCTTGCGTAGTCTTGCGTGTAGCTCATACCGAAGGCGAGCGCGTTCGTTGCCAGGAAAATGGCGAACTGGTTCGCCAGGGCCGCGGTGAAGTGGTCTTGCCAGTGAACCTCGCGATCGTCGCGCACCTGAATGACATGCGCCATGAAATTCTCAAACGAGAACGCGTTGAGAAAAGCGAAGGCGCTCATGACCATGCTGTAGGCGCCGTAGTCGGTCTTGGTCAGAAGCCGCACCAGGATCAACATGGCGCCAAACTGCACCACGTCGCGCAGGATGCTGAACCCGCCGTTCCAGAGCAGGGCGGAACGGACCTTCTCGCCGGTCGATTTTCCGGTGGGCTTCATGGGTAAGACGGCATCCAGCCGCTCGTTACAAACCTGAGGCAGAACGTCAGCATAGGCGCGTCTCCGCCGCGCTCAATAGGCGCCCAGCGCGCCAGATGGGTCGACGGCGCGGGCGCCGCGCGGCCGCGGCGTCGTGTCGGCCGCACCACCCCAGGTGCGGTCGGCCAGAGCCTCCAAGGCCGCCGCTACTTGCTGCGGCTGGCCGGTGGGCACCTGGTGGTAGGCCGTCGGGGGTAGACCCTCGCTGCAGAGCAAGTGCACGTCTGAGTCGACGCTGCCGACGTAAAGAATGTCGCACCCCGATTCGATGCAGCCGTAAACTTTGGACGGCATGACGTATCCCACGAACGGATCTCGGAGCGTGATCAGGTGGGCGTCGGGAGTGACCAGCAGGCGGGCCAGCGATTCCAGGGCAACGGGCCGGCTACGATGCACCGGAAGGTCCTGTTCGCGCAGCAAGCGCTCGACCAGGTCGGCCTTGGCGCCGACCGCGTTGAGCCACAAGCCCACTCGGCCCGTCCCTGCGCGGTGGTGCAGTCGGTAGCCTTCAATGAACGTTTCGTGATCGTGCGCCACGCCAAAATTGCCGGAGTAGAGGAGGGTGACGTACGACGACAACTCCGCGGGACGCGGCAGGGGCGCCGTCTCAGGGGGAATCGAAACCGGCGACGGATCGCGCTTCAACCGGATGCGGTCCTGCCGAATGCCGATCTCCAGCAGCCGTCGGCGCTGGTCCTCGCCAAGGACCTCGAACTCGCCCACCGTTCGCCGCCAGGCCAGGGTCAAGCGGTGGAACGCCCGCAACGGAAGCGGCACGCGCTCCATCCCGGCCATCAGGCATTCCGGATGAAAATCCGTGATTCGGTAGACGAGCCGTTTGCGAAGCAGGCCGTTCAACGGCGCCAGGAAATGAAGCAGAAACGGGGGGCTGCCGGTGAACAGGATTTCGTCGGCCTGAAGCAGGTGTTTGCGCACCTTGGCCAACAGGCCCACGTTGACCCGCAGCGTCCACATGGCTCGCTCGCGCAGGTTGCTGCGATCGTAGGCACGGGCCTTGAAACGGAGCACGGTCAGCCGTCCGGCACCGACTTCTTCCTGCGTCACGGTGTCGGCCGTCGTCGACAGTCCGGCCAGCACGACGTCCTCGCCATCCGCCGCGCGCTGACGGGCGAATTCCAGGCTGTACTGCCCCACCGCGCCGAAGTCAGGAGGGAGCCAGTCGCAGAGATACAGCAGTCGGTGCATCGGGAGAAAGCCCTTTGTCGCGGTTGACCAAAGAACGGCCGCCGGCACGTCGCACGCCTAGGCCGGCACGCGCTTCGACGCGCGATCGCCGTATTTGGCGTGGTATTCGTCGTAGATCCACTCGTAGGTTCGCGCCAGGCCGTCTCTCAGACGCGTGTCAGGCTCCCAACCGAGATATTCCTTGATTTTAGTGTTATCGCTGTTGCGTCCGTTGACTCCCTTGGGGGCGCTCAAGTTATAGGAGCGCTCGAGCGTGACGTCGGCGATTCCTTCGACCAGGCCCACCAGGTCGTTGATTGATACGAGCTCGCTGGAGCCCAGATTGATCGGCTCTTCGATCTCGCTTTCCATGATTCGACGGATGCCCAGGATGCAATCGTCGATGTACATGAAGCTGCGGGTTTGCCGACCGTCGCCCCAGATCTCGATTTCGTGTCGCCCGGTGGCCAGGGCTTCGATGACCTTGCGGCAAATCGCGGCCGGGGCCTTTTCGCGCCCCCCTTCCCACGTTCCGTGGGGCCCGTAGACGTTATGAAAGCGGGCCACGCGCGTCACGAGACCGAAGTCTTCCAAGAAGTGACGGCACATGCGCTCGGAGAACAGTTTTTCCCAGCCGTAACCATCTTCAGCCAGGGCCGGATAGGCGTCGGATTCTTTGAGAGCGGTCACGTCCGGCGAGCGCTGTTTTTCGGCGTTGTAGACGCAAGCGGAGCTGGCGTAGAAGTAGCGGCGCACGCCCGCCTCACGGGCCGCGAGCAGCAGGTGCGTATTGATCAGCACCGAAAGCATGCAGAGCGCCTTGTTGTTCTCGATGAACCCCATGCCGCCCATGTCCGCGGCCAGGTTGTAGACCTCGGCCACGCCGCGGCAAGCGTCGACGCAATGCTCGAGGGATTTCAAATCTGCCACCACGTTCTCTACGTGCGGGAAGACCTGGTACCACTCGCCGACCGGCTTGATATCGACGGCGCGGATTCGCTTGTGGCCACGCCGCAACAGATCGGCCACGAGGTGGCCGCCGATGAAGCCGCCTCCGCCTGCCACCAGTATTAGTTCGTCGTTCATGGGTCTCTACTCCGGGTGCGGTTGGAAGTTTTGTAGTGGAGAAGACGGCGCGTCGCTTCGTGAAGCGAGCCTACGCCGCCGCCACGGTCGCCCCCGCTCTAATGATAAGCAGCGGTGGCTTGAAACAGGGGCGCAGCGATTCCCTGCAGCCTGAGCCGCGCGCGTTCTGGGGCGTCGACGGCGGTGTGCAGCAGCACCTTCTTCAGCAGCGGCTGGTGGGCACGGGGAGGCAAACCGCGCAGGACGTTGCGGATGCCGTCGCGGTCAAACACGGTGTGACCGCCGAGATCCATCCAGAACATGACGAGCGACTGCTCCCCCTGCCGTTCGAACGCATAGAGAGGAACTTTCGGTGAGCTGGGGTCGTCGCGATTCACCGGCACGAGTTCCGTATTTTGAAGGGTCCAGCCGTCGGCCGGGTAGCAGGCCAGCGGCGGATGCGGGGGGCTCAAGCTGTAGTTTCGGAACACGGCTACGTTCACCCCGATGATCTCGCCGAGCGGATTGTGGTAGTCACGGTTGACGACCAGGTCGGCCGCCAGAGTCTGGGTCACGTCGGGATCCAAGGGCACATCCCTTCCTTCCCATTTGTCTGGCTCCAAATTCAAGGGGATGGCCTGGGCCAGGTCTTCTTCCGGCGCCACGGCCGGCAGCAGCGCGAGGTATTGCTCGGCTGCCCGAACAACGGCCTGGGCTACGACGATCGCTACGGCAACCAGAAGAACTCGTTGGGAAGTTGTCATCGGAAGAAACGCGATCTAAAGGAAAGGACCTCGACCGGGAGCGCCCCGCGGCTTAGTGGTCGGCGGCGGGGGCCACGAGCACGCCTCGAGCGGGCTTCTCGACGCTCAACGCATCTGCCGACGCCATATGGATCAGACGGGATTCCAGGGGCTCGAGCAGATCCATCAGCCGCTCGATGTGGGCGCACGACGACCCCCCGCGGCGTTCGCCGGACACGATCAGGCGGCCGATCATCTGCGAGCCCATCCAGAGGGGGATCTCGGTTCTCCATAATTCTTCGCGGTGATGCTGTGACGGGCGTCGCCACGAAGCGTGGAAGTCCTCGGCCAGGGCGGGCAGATTCACGTCGAGCCGAATAGCGGCCAGATCGAGCTTGTCGGCAAACTCGGTGAGCGCCTCCCAGATCTCGTCCCAGGGACGGCTCCCCTGCAGCCTGAACGAGGCCTCGACGGCGCCGGCCTCGCCCCGGGGCAAGGGACGCAGCATCGAACGCCCCAGCGCCCGCATGTGCGTGGTCAGAAGGAGCACCTCGACGTGTCCGAAGACGCGAGTTGCCACCAGGATGCCCACCACGGGGATGATGCTGCCGAAGGCGAGCAGGTCGTTATTGTAGTGCACGCTGAGCGTCGCGCCGGCGCAGGTGACCGCGCAGGCGACGCCGATCATGGCCACCACGAGAGCGTTGTTCCCGGTGGCGTCCAGCAGGCGGTGATGCAGGTGTCCGCGGTCGGTCGTGTAGACGCTGCGTCCCGTAAGGCGTCGCCGAACGATGGCGGCCGTCACGTCGAAAATGGGAATCGTCCAGATCGCCAGGGGAGCCGCCAGGGCCACCGTGGCTGGACCTTTCAACGACGCGCGGATCGCCAAGGCGCCAACGAAAAGACCGATCAGCATGCTGCCGGCGTCCCCGAGATAGATTCGCGCGGGCGGGAAATTGAAACACAAGAAGCCGAGCAGGCTGGCCGCGAAAGCCCAGGCGACGATCCCCTCGGTGAAATGCCCGGTAAGCATCGACAGGATGCCGATGGCCATGCTGAGAATGATCCCGACGGTGGACGCCAGACCGTCGATGCCGTCGATAAAGTTGAGCGCATTGATCGCCCCCAGCAGCCAGAAGACGGTAAACGGGATGGACAGCAGTCCCAACTCGATGTTGACGTCGAAGATCCTCAACTTGCTGATCGTGAATCCGGCCGACGCCAGGGCGACGGTGACCAGCACCTGGCCCAGCAGTTTCTGGCGGCCGCGGAGATTAAAGCGGTCGTCCGCCAAACCAAGCAAAACGATGGCGCCTCCGGCCGCCAACAGCGCGGCGATGTCGTGGGCGTTCTCCAGCAAGCGATCGTGGAGCGGATTGGGCAACGCCCAGACTGCCACGAGCGAGGCGAGCAAGCCCAGGAGCACGGCAGCGCCGCCTCCCAGGGCCACCGGCTCTCGCTGGGTCTTGCGATGTCCGTCAGGGCGATCCGTCAACCCGATTCGCGGCGCCAAGCGCTGAGCCGCGAACGTGCCGACGATGCTCGTTACAAAAGCGATCGCCATGATTGCCAGGACCGTTGTCATGATTTCGCCTTTCTGTTCCGTGTGTTCCGAACAAGGACCGAGAAGCGTTGCCCGACGCCCGCAGGCGCTAGGCTGAATTCTCGCGGTAGGCGTGTCCGTAGCCGTACATGCTCGTGGGGTGAGAGCCCGTGACGACACTGCCCAGCACGTTTACGCCCAGGTTGACAAGTCGTGAGTAGGCGAGCTGAATTTTCGGCGCCTGGCTCACGTCGCAGAACACCGACAGGATGGCCGCGTCGACGTGCTTGGCGACAAGCAAGGCGTCGACGACCGGGAGGATGGGAGAGGTGTCGACCACGATGAAATCGAACTCGGGGCGCAGCGCCGCGAAGCAGTCGGCCAAGTGCTGTTGGGTGAGGCCGATCTGAGCCTCGTCGTCCAGCTCGCCGGCGGCGATGAAGGAGAGGTTTGCGGCCCGCGTGGGCTGGATGACGTCGCGCAGATCGGCTTCGCCGCGCAGCACCTCGCACATGCCAGGGCTCACCGGCATGTCCAGCACGCCGTGGGCCGCCGGACGACGCAAATCGAAATCGATGAGCAAGCATCGGTAGCGCGCCCGGGCGATGCTCCAGGCGAGTTGGCAGGCGAGACTCGTTTTCCCCTCGCCCCCCATTGCGCTGGTAACCATCACGACCTGCGTGGGAGAAAGCTCGGCCTCTCGCAGCAACATGGTTCGGAGGCCGTCGATCGATTCGCGGAACGCCATCGGCATCTGCACGGCGGGCAGGTTCTTGCGCCCCAGCGACAGTCGCGGCCGGTTCGACGGCAACAACGGCAGCGCGCCGAGCACGCGAATTCCTACCACCTGCTGGGTCCCGACGGGGACGTAGACGCGCTGTGCTCGGGCGTCGAACCAGGAGATCGCCAGCACGGGAACGACGAGCCCGACTACGGCCACCATAATCGTTCCGCGGAGCTGACGGCTCTTGTCTTTGAAGGCCGGCGCTTCGGCGCGGCTCAATTCGGTGATCCGCCGTGGCGACATCAGATCGACGCGGAGCGTCTCGATCTCTCTCCCCAAGCGGCGCGACAGTTCGTCGAGCTGGTCAATTTCCGCGCGTTTGATTTCGATATCGACCGAGGACGCCCCGATCATGCCGGCGTCGTCTTCGGCGGACGACAGATCATGCTTGAGCTTCTCGCCGCGCTGCTTGAGCAGCGTGACCCGGTGTTCCAGGTGATCGATCTCGGAGGCACGCTGGGCCGTCATTGCCTCCTTCACCGTCTGTTGTGCCAGCTTGCGGGCCTCCGCTTTCCAATCGGCCAGCGTTTGCTTGGCCTCGGCCAGCCTGCGCGTGTACTTCTGGACCATGACCTGGCCGACTTCTTCGGTCGCAGCGGCCTTGGTCTCGGCCAGCCGGCGGGCGATTTCGCTAACCCGCGCGCGCTGCTCCGCCACCCGGGGATCGGAATTGATGGCCCGCTCGATCTCGTCTGCCGGTAGCACGGGATCGGCGTTCGTGGCTGCCTGGCGCCGCAGGTCATCGAGCTCGACCTCGGCTTCGTTCAGCTCCAACTCCACCCGGGTGTGCTCACCCTGCAGCGTGGCGTAACGTTGCAGCGCGATCTGCTGTTTGAGCGTCAGGGCCTGGGAATCGCCCGTGCCCACGGCGTCGACACGTTCCCGCAGCGCGTCGCGCCTTTTGCGGGATTCTTCGATCGTCCGTTCATTGGCCTCGGTGAGTTTGTCAAGTTTGTTCCGCTCCTGCTGGGCCTCCACCTCGACCACCTCGTGGATGTAGGCGTCCATCACGGCGTTCACCAAGGCGGCGGCTTCCGTCGCATTCGCTCCCGACATGGAGATGCTCATGATCTCGGCCCCGCCGGGAAAATCGACTTTCAACTCGCGGCCCAGCCAGGCCGCCGGATCGAGATGTTCCTGCACCTTACGAATGCTGGCCACCTGGGGGCTGCGCAGGGCGGCCTGCAAGACGAACCGCCCCAGCACCAGTTCCTTCTGCGTGCGCTTATAGACATCGAATTCCTGCGAGTTGGACGAGGCAGCACCTGAAACCAGCCTCGGTTCGGTGCTGGCGATTCGCAGGTACGCCGTGGCCGTGTACTGCGGCTCCAGGATCATAAACACGCTCAGGCCGGCCGCCGCGGAGACGACGAGCCCCACACCCAGCGCCAAAACGCATCGCCGCCGGAAACCGTGCCACAGTGTGCTTAGGCTCAGCCCCTCCGCTTGCCCCATGTCGACGGTCGACGCGCCCTCGGGCCAGTCGATCGCCGTCGGCTCGGGCATAATGCGCGCCGGCACGCTGGGGCCGGCGGCGCGCGGCAGTCCGGCCTGCGAATCGTTCGTCAGCGGATCGGCGGATCGTAGTTCATCGAAGTTCATGGCAATTCAGCGGCAGTCCAGGCTGAAGAGGCGAGGGTCTAAAAAAAGACGGTACGCGGTTCATCTTGGCCGCGGGGGAGACGGTCTGGGCGATCGCAAGGGCGGTGCCGAACGTCCCACGCCAGGCAGCACGATCGGCGACGGATCGTTCCTGCCAAGTCCCAGAGCAACCGGCGCGGCCGGGCGGTTCTCGATCACCAGGCTCGACAGCAGAGTCGCCTCGGCCGCCAGCAAGGCGATGGCTAGCGGCATCATCAGCCAGCCGGCCAGGTCGTGAAACACGAGTTGGGCCGCATTCTCACTGACCCATTCGTACATCATAGCCGTGAGCGTGATGCGGGTGACGTTGGCGATGATGGCGATCGGTATCGAACTGGCCAGCAGCAGCAGCTTCTCCCAAGGCTTGCGGTCGACCAGAAGCACAAAGCCGGCCGCAATGGCCACGAACAAGACCAGCATCCGTAGCCCGCTGCACGCTTCGGCCACCCCGATCGGTTCCGTGCTGAGCAGGATAACGTTCCCTTCGGCGACGGCCGGCACTCCGACCGTCTGGATGACATAGGTGCTGGCCACGGTGGCGACGTGCTGCAGCGGGCCCCCTAGTGCGTCGGCCACCGGGCCGGGCAAGGGCACCATGAAGAACAAGAACGCCAAGGAGGGCCAGGCCCACTTGAGTTTCTGCCAGCCCCCAAGCGCCAAGCAAACCCCGGCGAGGAACAGGGGCAAGGAGTAGTGGGCCAGCGTCTGAAAAAACAGCGCCGCCGCGGTGACCATCAAGCCGGTTGCGAGACCGATCAACACGAAACCCCAACCAAGCGCCGGGGCGGACGGCAGGAACATCGGCCTGCGGTGCCAGAGAAGGTACAGCGAAAAGAGGGGCACGAGAAAACCGTGCGTGTACGAGGGATCCACCGCCCAGCGAGAGGCCATTTGGCCCAGCGCGGTCCAGAAGAGCGAACCGAGCGCCGCGATCAGTGCGAACCAGGTGAAGTAACGCATGAAAATAGAAAAAAGCTGTCTGTTTAGCCGGCTGCGCCAGCCCCATTTGGCCCATCTTTATCAGGCTGGCGCGGACTCCGTCCCCGTCGGTAGGCAAGCACCGTTCGTTTCGACACCTCGTTCACCCGAACATCTCGCCTTTTAGATGTTCATTGCGCTCGTCAATCGGGCCAAGGTTATGCTTCGCCATAGCGCGTCCGCAATTTTCCCGCGACTCGGTTGCGGCACCAGCCGCCAACCGAGTTGGCAAAAATGTCCGAACGCGGTGCTGCCGTCTTAGCTGCCCAGTCACGTCGTGGACGGTTGCAGGCCCTTCCGGACACCGCAGCACCCAAGACCGGCAGCAGCTCCTTTCCTTGGCGTTATTCTGGCAGGCAGTGTTGCTGCCTTCCTCGATGGGGGGCCATTATGGCACGGCATGCCGGCGGTTCCGCGCCGGGCTTAGATATGTTGCCTTTCACTTCTCCGTGTGCTCCCATCGCCATTTGACGAGTTCCAGTCTAACGATGGGGAAAACGCTGTCAACGAAATCGGTGGTTTCAAGACTATTTCTAACGATGGGATGTGCGGATCGTGACGCTGAGGTGCTAGCAGCCGTTGCCTTTCCGACACTTTGCCGGACAATGAAGCCTGACGGGCGAGCCCTTGCCTTTCGGTTTGGGGGCGGCTCGTGCCGGATGGTCAAACGACGCCCGTCTGGCATACGGAGGCACGGCAAACGGTGTTCGCGTGCGAGAAAAAGTTCCGGTGGGCATGGTGCGTCGGCTGGTTGGGGCTCTCCGTTTGGCTGTCGGCCGACGCGGGGGCGGACGACTGGAAAATCAACTTCCTCCGCACGGATAAACTGCTCTACCGCCCAAGTGAGCATGGGACGGTCAGCGTCAGCATTTCCAACGGCCGCAGCTCGCCTCAAACGGCCCGCGTCGAGGTGACTCTTATTCGGGAATTGGCCGACGAGCAGGCCCTGCGGCCCCAGACGGTCAAGCTCCGCGGCGGAGAGGGCAAACGGCTGGATTTCCCGTTTAAGGCCGAGGGAGGTTTTGGCACGGAAGTCAAAGTCCGCGTGACGGGGGGGGGCGAGGCGGCGACGGCCCATGAATTCTTCAGCGTGGCCGAGAACTTCTTTGAGGTGGGAATCGGTTCGACGTGGGGGAACGACCTGCACACGGGGCTGGGAAAACACCGGCAAGTGCACGAAAAGGCCCGGCGGATCTACTCAAACTGGCTCGAGCTGTTCTTCTGGGCTCCGTGCGACTGGTCGCGGCTCGTCTCGCCGCTTGACTACTGGTGGAGCGGCCAGGGGAGCTATCCCGAAAGCGAGCGGAACCTGCAGGAATTGATCGCGAATTGCCACAAAGAGGGAATTCGCGTGGCGGCCTACGCCTCTTCGAACCCGGCTGGTCCTTTCGGCTGGGAGACCGCCCGCGCGCACCCCGACATGTTCCACCGGAATGCCTACGGCGCGTTTGAAGGCAGGTACAACGTCGAGCATCTTGACTTGTGGAACGACCCAGCCTGGCGGCGCCAACCCCGAACCACGGGGTGGTATCTGCTCAAGCTAGACCTCCGCCGCCTCGACACGGTCGATTGGGGCATCGACCAGATCGTCGAAAGCGTGCGCCATTACGGATGGGATGCGATCCGCTTTGACGGCCACTACACGGTGCATGGCCACGACGAACTTTCCACGCGCAATATGCGGCGATTGAAGGAGCGCGCCTGGAAGGAGCTTCCGGAACTGCGGTTCGGATTCAACTACGGACGGGCCCCGGAATGGCAAGGCGGAGTGACGCACGAGATGCGCGAGGCGATGGCCGGCGGCGGCCTTTACCTGCAAGAAGGGATCAGCAACTGGCGGTATACCGACAAGCAGTACGAGAACTGGTCGCACTACGCCGAAAACGAGCTGCGTGTCGCCAAGCAGGTGCAGACCCTGGGCGGGAGCTACCATTGCATTCTGGCGACCCAACGCCTGCCGCCGCCCCAGGCGCTGTACAAGCTGATTTACTCACTAGTGGCCGGCGGGCACCCGTTCCACGGAGAGCACGCGGGAGTTACCGGATGCGCGAATTGGGGCGCCTTCTTGACCCGCTGGTCGGCCATGCTCTGGGACTTGCGACTCAGGCCGCTGGAGGCGGCGGCAGAACAGTTCTCGGTCCATGGCGGCTCGCGGATCCAATGGGATCAACTGGGGCAGGAGCGAATCGAGTCGCCCGAGAGGAAGTTTGTCGTCCTTCACCTGGTCAATCCGCCCCCCAGCGACCGGATCGAAGAAACGGAGTTGCCTGCGGCCACGGGCAAAATCGACGTCGAGTTTCGACCCCGCAACGGCGAAAAAGTGCGCCGGGTCTCGCTCGTCCGGCCAGACGTGTCCGAGTTTGAAGCGGCGTTGGAATGGCAGGAAGCAGGCGGCTCGCTTCGAGTGACCGTTCCCAGCGTTCGAAATTGGGGCATGCTCATTTGGGAGTTGGAAGGCCGGTTCCGCCCCTCCCCCGCGGTGGCCAGGTTCAGCGAACCGCCAGATGCCGATCAGGTTGCTCGCGAGATGGCCAAGGAGCTAACGCGGGCGAGCGCCGATCCAAATCAGCGGGAGGCCGCCAATGTGGGTGAAAACACCGAGATCTGGGAGACCAACAGCAGCTTTACCGGTCATGGAATCAAAACGATCGTGGGCGATCCGGACGCCGACGATGGGCTTGCCCAGAGTCGCGACGTCCCAAAGGGGAACGCTAATCCCTCCCCGTTTTTGGGACGACCGTATATGGGCCCGCTGCAGGCTGGGCGATACCGGGTCGGAGTGCGACTGAAGCGAACGTGCGAGGAGCCCAACGGCCCTCAACAAGTGCGGTTCCGCGTCCACGAACACCGGACCGACAAGGAACTGGCCGTCACCTATATCCACACGCCCGGCTACCCCAATCCTACGGCCGGCCGACGGTTGGTTTTCGCCTCCTCAGGGGAATACGCCGTGTACTCGTCGGAGATCGAGCTTCAGCAACCTGGCATGATTCAGGTCAGCGTCTGGCCGGCCGGCGAGCAGGCCGCCAGCAACTTGCGCCTGGATCATATCGAGATCGAAAGCCTCGAAACCTTCAGCGACGCGAAGGTGGCCGGGTTGAACCGGGGCTCAGGCCAGCCCCAAAAGCCAGCCGGACTGCGGCGGCCGGCCGGAGCCGCGCCGCAAACCGGCCTCGTCGTGCGCGGGCTGTTCTGGCAGAAATACGGTGCGGCTCCGAAGACCTGGGATGCACGCTATGAAGTACCCTCAACCTACGACGATATCTACCGTTACGACGCGATCGTCCTGGCGAATGTCGACGTCCGCCAGACCTCCTACGAGTGCCGCAAGGCGATCCAGGACTGGGTGCACGACGGCGGCCGTCTGATCGTCTTGGGCGGGCCGTCTGCTCTGGGGCAGGGAGGAATGGCCAGCACGTATCTGGCCGAGTTGCTCCCCTTTCAGGTCCGGGGTTCCCGGGAGGTCGTCAAGTGCGAGCCGCCGCTTGTTCTGGGAAAGGAGCCCGGTGACGCGTTTTCGGAGTCACCCCTCTTATACTGGCGGCACGACCTGAAGCTGCGCGGGAAAGAGGTTCAGGTTCTGGCGTACGCGGGCGACGTCCCGCTGCTTGCAAAGCGCGACGTGGGGCAGGGGCAGGTCTTCGTCTTTTCCGGAACCGTTCTTGGTGACGCTGTTTCCGGCACGCTCGCCTTCTGGGAAAGCACGGCGTGGCACGACCTGTGGCGGCAGATCTGCGGTCTTACGGGCGACAGACGGTAGCGGCTACGCTTGCGGCGCGGCCGAGCGACGGCGGAATCGCCTTACTCCGAACCCAACCATGGCGAGCGCCCCGCTTGCCATCAACGACACCGACGCGGGCTCCGGAACGACCGAAAAGGGCGTGCTCGCCCCGCCAGTTAAAGTACCCAGGCTGCTCTGGATGGTTCCGGTATCAACAAGCGTATAGTTGCCCGGCGCGGGTGCGATGAAGGAAAAAGTAAAGCCGGCCTGGTTCACGGGAACGGGGTTGCCATTGCTCGGCACCAACGTGGCTTGCAGGAGCGTAGCGGTCGCGTTCACCGACTGAGTCGACAGCGTGAAAAAGCTGGAGGTGTAGAGGAAATGCACGCTTTGCGGCGTCGTTGCCGGATCGGTCTGGACGGTGATGTTCGGCGACCAGTTCGTGATCGTGTACGTCGGGTTGCTAGGGGTCTGGCTGAGGGTGGCCAGCACCACCACCACATCGCCAGGGCTGATCGTTGCGGGGGACTCGATGGTCAGAGTCTCCTCAATCGTCCCGGCGGGCGACACGGAACAGGACAGGCCGAAAAAGACGGCTGCGACAATTAGCGTGATCTTTCGCATAGGTTCATCCATGATACTCTGAGCGTCAGGCCAAGCAAGCGATCGGAGACGCAAAGCCGAAAATATCACCAGATTTTCCTTTTGTCTTCCCGATCCTACGGGTGGTGATCTATCCCACTGGAGATCGCCCCCCCTCGATCCCCCTTCTTCACCGTCGAAATACCCTTCTAAAAAGAAGCGACGGCTGAGGGCCGTGTTCCGACTTCTCGCGACGGATGTAGGCATGCCGCAAGTCTCTATTTCACAATGACTTATGCGCTCCGTCGTGCCGTCTCGCGGCCGATTGCGGCCAGACAATGACACCTCAACGGCGAAGTATCATTGCTTCCTTTTCGATTTGACGTACAGGCTATCCGCCACCCTCTTCATTGGCGGGACGAATGCCGCAACCCGTCTGAGAGCCTCGGAAGAATAGATGACCGCACGTTGTTTCATTGGCAGCAATTTGGCATCGTTTGCTTGGATTCCTAACCCGAAATAGCCGTCGACGGAAAATTCGCTCGGCCCAATGGCGTCCTCGAACGCCATGACGAGTTCACCCGGCGTCCAGTACCGAACCTCAAATCCGCGCGGCTCTCGAAACTTCCTCTTGAGCTGATGGTAGAAGCTCCTGATTCCGAAGGCGTTTGGCATCTGAATCAGGCTTACGCCAGCCGGCCCGAGCACCCGCGCAACTTCCTGCAGCGCCTTAACGGCGTTTGGCTTGCTCAAGTGCTGCAGCACGCTGTAGGAGAAGGCCGCGTCAAACGAGGCGGGCGCAAAAGGAAGGAACCTCGCGTCGCCCACGACGAACGACGTTGTTGATGCCAGGCCTAGCTCCTTGGTGATGCGCTGTGCAGCCAGGACGGCCCCCAGCGAAGGATCAATTCCCACCACCCTGTATCCTTTGCGCGCGGCGGCGATACACCAACGGCCCCAATTGCAGCCAATATCGAGGAATGTGCCGTCGCTGGCCGGCAGTCGCAAATCAGGGATCGGGTAGGTGCGAAGCTTTCCGCACACGTCTCGGTACAGATAGCCGCTGGTGGCGGCCACCAGGCAACTTACGACGGGGTCAATCGGCTCCTCTTCGACCCGGCTCATTCTTTGCCTGACTTCAAGACGCTGTTCTTCCGTCAGCCCCAACGTGTCGGTGAAGAACGGATCGTCACCGCCCCCCTTCTGATCCGAAGCTCTTTCGAGGGATCGGGTTGCGACCCACAATGTCGCCTCCTCGTCGGCCAGTAGCATGACCGGCACTCCCTGCACGACAGGAAAACGATGATTCTCCTGACAAATCAAATGATCGTCTTGAAGGGTGAGAGCGCCATGATCCCGCGGACAGACCAGATGCGTGAGAAGCCAGTCGTTCATCGTTCCTTCCATTTGTGCGTGCCTGCGGCCATTTTCCAATATACTTGCCGCCGTGAGTTGTCGTTGAGGCTATGCCGACACACGAAGGCCACGGACAAAGAACTTGTGACAACAACCGGACAGTCGACGGAGAATTCTCCGGTCGGGGCCGACGAGTTGGACACGTTGAGGCCTGGCGACAAGCGGCAAAGAGCGTCTTCTTCAGAGGTTCTTGACGGCCGTCACCAGTTGCGTCAGTGAGCTCTTGGCGTCGCCGAATAACAGGGCCGTCTTCGGGTTGTAGAACAGCTCGTTCTCGATACCGGAAAAGCCGGGATTCATGCTCCGCTTGAGGACGATGATCCGCTGCGCCTGATCGGCGTTCAAGATCGGCATGCCGTAGATGGGGCTTGCAGGATCGTTGCGAGCGGCCGGGTTGACGACGTCGTTTGCCCCGATGATGAGCGCCACGTCGGCCCTTGCAAACTCGTTGTTGATGTCCTCCATGTCGTAGAGCCGGTCGTAGGGGACGTTTGCCTCGGCCAGCAGGACGTTCATGTGGCCGGGCATCCGGCCGGCTACCGGGTGGATGGCGTATTTCACCTCTCCCCCCCGTTTCTCGATCAGCTCGGCCAGCTCGCGCACCTGGTGCTGCGCCTGGGCCACCGCCATTCCGTAGCCGGGAACTACGATCACCAGCCGGGCGTAGGCCAACTGCAGGCCAGCATCGTCGACCGAGATGGAATGGACCGTGAGTCCTTCGGTCGAATTGACGGTGCCGGCCGCCGCCTCCCCCCCTCCAAATGCGCCGAACAGTACGTTGGTGAACGACCGGTTCATCGCCTTGCTCATCAGAATCGAAAGCAAAAAGCCGCTGGCGCCGTCGAGCGCACCGGCGATGATGAGCACGCTGTTGTGCAGCGCGAAGCCGGTGGCCGAAGATGCGAGCCCGGCGTAGGAGTTCAACAGCGAGATGACGACAGGCATGTCGGCCCCGCCGATCGGCAACACGATCAGCACGCCTACCGCCAAACCGATGGCGATCATCAGGTAAAAACACAGCCCGCTCAGACTTCCTGCGGGATTGAAGATCAAATAGACAAACAGCAGGAACGAGAGCACAAACAGGGAAATATTCGACGCGTTCTGCCCTTTGTAGGTGATCGGCTGGCTGGGGACAAAGCCCTGCAATTTGCCGAAGGCCATGAAACTGCCGGTGATCGTCAGCGAACCGAACAGCACCTCAAAGCCCAATGCCGCCATCTCCACCCTGCCGATCGAATGCTCGGCGACCTCCGGCTGTGGCGAGGCCGGTGTGCCTACGGTCATCGCCGGCACATTGCTCTCGGCCGCGCGAGGCGCCGGAGCCTCGTGAAAATGGGCGATACCGACCATCGTGGCGGCCAGCGCGCCGAAGGCGTGGGAGATGGCGGTCCGCTGCGGCACGGCCGTCATCGGCATCCAGATCGAGATGGCGGCGCCGATGGCCGAACCGAGGATCATGCCCACGACGATCCAGGTATAGCTAATGATTTGCGCGTCGATGAGCGTACCGACGACGGCCAAGGCCATGCCCAAGGCGGCGAGCTGCATGCCGCGACGCGCCTTGTCGGGATTGGTGAGTCCCTTGAGGCCTAGGATGAACAGCACCGAGGCCGCGAGGTAGGAGGCTTGCGTCAACAAAACGCGCGGATCGGCTGAGGCCGGCCCGCCGGTCGTCGCGAAAAGGCTGGTCGTCAGGGCGAGGTTCACGGGTTCGGCTTTTTTTCCTGGCGTTTGAACATCTTCAGCATGCGGTCCGTGATCATGAACCCGCCAACAACATTGATCATGGCCGCCGTCACGGCGATAAATCCGAGGATGACGCTGGCCGTATGTCCTGATCCGCGTCCGGCAATCACCAGCGAACCGACCAGCGAGATGCCCGAGATGGCGTTGGTGGCCGACATCAGGGGCGTGTGCAGCAGCGGTGGCACGCGCGTGATCACCTGGTAGCCGACGAACCCGGCCAGCACGAACACGTACATCTGCAAGAAAGCGGTCGTCGGGTCAGTCATGGTTCAGACGATCAATGCTGGCGAGATAAGAGGTCTGGATAAAGACTGCGGGCATCGCTTCACGGCGGTGAAAGCCGGACTCGCGAATGCTATCTTGATGGGGTCGCATTCGCAAGGGAGGTGCAAAGGGACGAGTGGCGCCGGGCTGGCGCATCGAGAGAAGGTATATAATGCTCAACGGGTGCATCAGGCTGGTGATTGCCGACATTACGACGCTTGCCGTCGACGCGATTGTGTGCGCCGCGAACGAGGCGTTGATCGGAGGAAGCGGAGTCGACGGCGCCATCCACCGCGCCGCCGGACCGGGCTTGTTTGAGGAATGTCGACAGCTTGGCTACTGTCCGGAAGGGCAGGCTCGGTTGACGAAGGGTTATTCGTTGCCGGCGAGATTTGTCATCCACACGCAGTCTGGGAAGGTGGTGGATTCGGCGAAGAAGATTTGCTCGCTTCCTGTTATCGCGAATCGTTGGCGCTGGCGGAACGTCATAAGCTGACGACGATCGCCTTTCCCTGCATTGCCACGGGGGCGCACGAGTTTCCGCCAGACAAAGCGTGCCAGATTGCCGTCGATGTCGTGCGCGAATGGCTCGACGGCCATGAGGGGCCTCAATCCGTCACATTCTGCTGCTTTTCCGAAAGTGACGCGGAGCCCTATCGCGAGCGACTCGGGCTCCTTGGCTGGTTGGACAAGGGAGGATAGTTTCCGGCAAGCAAGGCAGGCACCAGAAGATGGACGAACGAGCATCGCCCTCGGGCATCACCTCCTTCCAGGAATTCTGGCCGTTCTACGTCGGTGAGCATCGCCACACTTCGACGCGCGCCTGCCATTTCCTGGGAACGACGCTCGCGCTGGGACTGCTGGCGGCATCCATCCTACTGCGGTGGTGGTGGCTACTCTTGGCGGTGCCGGTTTGCGGTTACGCCTTCGCCTGGGTCAGCCACTTCTGGATCGAACGAAATCGACCGGCAACGTTTCGCCACCCGCTCTGGTCGCTCGCCGCCGACTTCAGGATGTGGTGGCTGATTGTAACCGGCCGTATGGCTGGCGAGGTACGGCGCATTCTGGAAGAGAAGGCGGAAATGTAGCCCGCAATTCCAGGAGACGACTCACGGCACTGCTAGACGAGTGTCCTAAGGGGCTTTGAGCCGATCAATCAAACCGGATCCGCGCCACCGCCAGCGTCAGCATCGGGGCCTTTTGCTTGGTGACCACTAGGTCGCCTTCGGAACTGAGGAGCGCCGCCGGCTCGCAGACCCCTGGCGTCCCGACGTATTTTTCGACCGTGGCCGAAGGATTGGGCGCCTGCACCCGTTTGAGCTGCTCGCTGGGGTAACAGGCCATTTCGAGCTTGTGCCTGGCACAGAACTCAACCAGCGCCGGCTCGTCCTGCTTCAGATCGACGGTCGCCAGGTTGCGCACCGATTTGAACGATAGCCCGTGCCGCTCCAAGGTTGACAGGACGAATCGCTCGACTTCGTCGCAGCTCACGCCACGGTCGCAACCCATCCCCAACACCAGCGACTTCGGACGATAAATCACGGCTTTGGACAGAAACTCTTCTTCGACCAGCCGATCGGTGACGATCAAAACCGTCTTGAAGCGCCGCGCCTCATCCAGCGAAACGATCTGAATGCTCTTGGGCAGCGGTGTGTCGCGCCGCCACCAGTTCTTTTCGCCGGTCTCCTGGACGAAGGCGATCGGTTCTTCGTTGACGACCGCCGCGCTCACCTTGGTGATGTTCTGGTCGAGCTCGGTGGTCCAGCCCAGTTCGCGTCCCAGGATGTCGACCGGAATCGTCTTTCCCACGTCGCTGGCCGTGGTCACCACCGCCTGGGCCCCAAGCTGGCTGGCGATTCGCTCGGTCAGCTCGTTGGCGCCGCCCACGTGTCCGGAGAGCACGCTGATGGCGAAATTCGCCTTGTCGTCGACCACGATCACGGCCGGGTCGACGTGCTTGTCCTTGAGGAACGGGGCGATGGTTCGAACCACGGCCCCCAGCGAAACGATGTAGACGATCGCCTCGTACCGGGGCCAGATCTCGGCCGTCAGCTCCTTGATCGGCTTTTCGAAATAGTGAGCCGGCTCGTCCGTCCGGAATTTGGCCGAAATATATTGGTCGCCCTCCAGTCTGCGGGCCAGGGCGGCGCCGTGCTTGGTGATGGCGATGACGGCAGTTTTCATGCTCTACTCTTTCTCCCAACTGGCGACGAATACGGGGTTGAGGGCCTCGAAACGGTGCAGGTCGAGGATCGGCCGGGTACGGCTGATTTGCACGAGCGTCACGTCACTGGCCGGCACTTCGCCCAGGTTCTCGAGCGTGGCAACGTTGATCACCAGCCGCCCGCCCGGTAGCAGCCGCTCACGGCAGATCCGAACGAGCTCGCCCATCTCGCCGCCGCTGCCGCCGATGAACACGGCGTCGGGATCGGGCAACTCGGCCAGGACGGCCGGGGCGGCGCCATGCACGACCGTGACCTGCGACGTGCCGAACTTCTCGATGTTGCGGCGGATGATGTCGCAGTCTTCCTTGTTCTTCTCGACGGCCCAGACGTTGGCTCCCAGCAGGGCCGCCTCGATCGAAACCGAACCGGAGCCGGCGCCGATATCCCAAACGGTGCTGCCTGCACGCAGCCGCATCTTCGCCAGGCTGAGGACGCGGACTTCGGTCTTGGTGATCAGCCCCTTGAGCGGCTGCCGTTGGTAAAAGGCCTCTTCGGGAATGCCGAACGTCCAGTCGCGCCGCTGCACGGCCGGGGCCTCGGCCTTCCTGACGAGCACCAGCACATTGAGCGGCGAGAACGACTTCTCGGCCATCTCGGCCAAATCGCAGGCGGTGATCCGTTCGTCGCGTCCCCCCAGATTCTCGCAGACGTAGGCTCGAAAGCCGCCAATGCCGGCCTTCAATAGTTCGCGGGCGATGCGGGCCGGCGTGTTTTCGTCGTCGGTGAAAATGCCCACCTTCCTGGCATCGCGGATGATGTCAATCGCCTCTTCGATCGGCTTGGCGTGGCAGCTTACGAGCGCCGCGTCGTGCCATGACTCTTTGAGCCGGGCGAAGGCGAGTTGCATCGAAGAGATGTTGGGCAAAACCTCCAGCCGATCGCGGCCGATCTTCGTCGCCAGGTAGCCCGCGATGCCATAAAAAAGTGGGTCTCCCGAAGCGAGCACCACGACGCGGCGCGTTTCCGTTTGCAGCCGGGCGGCGATTTCTTTGAGGTTGTCGCGAATCGCCAGCTTTTCGGCCGGGTGGTCGGGGAAGAACGCCAGGTGCCGCTCGCCTCCCAGCAAGACCTCGGCTTCGGAGATTCGCCGCAGGGCTTCGCGAGAAAGGCTGTCGGCCCCGTTGTCGCCGATCCCGACGACGACGATCTTTTGGTTCATGGTCATCTAACCAGTCTGTGCGGCGCGGAGCCGCCGAATGTTCGCCGACCCCGAACGGGTCGCAGTCACCAGCCCAGGGCACAGCGCCCTGGGGCGCCGAACGCCCGATGTCGTAGCACCGCAACGGGGTGCGACTTGAATTGGTCGTGCGTGCGGTATTCTGCAACCGTGTAGGGAACGCCCCGCACGGCATTCCGTCAAGGGGTTGTGGCGTGGGCGTCCCGCCTGTCGGGAGATGAGGGCAGCGAGGTGCGGTTGTGCTAAGATGCGTTCATCTCGGATTTTCACTGGCCGGATGTCGCACGGCCCTGTCCGATCCCTTATCCTTGATCTCTGATCCTGATCTCTTTTCATTTCTCCAAAGAACCTGACTTACGACTATGAGCATCGGCGAATCGATGGAAAGGCGGGCGGAAGAATTCGTGGGCCGATATCGGGCCGTGCGTGAGCAGATCGGCCGTGTCATCGTGGGGCACGACGAGATCGTTCACGGGGTGCTAACGTGCCTGTTTGTGGGCGGGCACTGCCTGCTGGAGGGCGTCCCCGGACTGGGCAAGACGCTGCTGGTGCGGTCGCTCTCCGAGGCACTCTCGCTCAAGTTCTCGCGCATCCAGTTCACCCCCGACCTGATGCCGGCCGACATCCTCGGCACAAACATGGTCATGGAACTGCCCGACGGCAAGCGCGTGTTCGAGTTCCAGCAGGGACCGATCTTCACGCAAATCTGCCTGGCCGACGAAATCAACCGCGCCACCCCCAAGACGCAGTCGGCCATGCTGGAGACGATGCAGGAGGGATCGGTCACGGTGGCCGGTCACCGATACAAGCTCGAACAACCGTTCTTCGTCATGGCCACGCAGAACCCGATCGAGCAGGAAGGCACCTATCCCCTGCCCGAAGCCCAGCTCGACCGGTTCTTTTTCAAGCTTGTTGTCGGCTACTCGACGCGCGAGGAGCTGTCGACGATCATCGACCGCACGACGCGCGGCGAGGTGATCGAGGTCCAGAAAGTGATGGACGGGGCCGAGATTCAACGTTGGCAGCAGTTGGTGCGGGAGGTGATCCTCGCGCCCCATGTTCAGGATTACCTGGTGCGGCTGACCCTCTCGACGCACCCCGACGGGCCGTACGCCCTGCCGATCACCAACCAATACATCCGCTGGGGATCGAGCCCGCGCGGCGCGCAGACCTTGGCGCTGGCCTCGAAAGTGCGGGCGCTGCTCGAAGGGCGATACAACGTCAGCTTTGAAGACGTGCGTCGCGTCTTTCTGCCCGCTATGCGGCACCGCGTGCTGTTGAACTTTGAAGCTCAGGCCGAAGGGATCGACACCGATCAGGTGTTGCTCGATTTGCTCGAAGGGGTGCCGGAGAAGGCGGAGAGTGAGAAGGCGGCATAGCGGGTCTTTGGCCTACTTGGGTCTTAGAGTGGTGTTGTTCTGCCCATGGCTAATCGGTCAGCCGTTTGTCGCCTTTCGCTCCGCGAAAGGGCGTGCTTTCGCGGAGCGAAAGCCGACAGTGTGTCTCGCTTTGCTCGTTCCACCTACTGCTTGGTTTTGAATGGCCACCGCGTCGTTACCCCTGCTTAGCCCGGAGCTGCTCGCTCAGCTTGAGCGTCTGGAGCTTGTCAGCCGCAAGGTTTTTCGTGGCCGCATGAAAGGGGAACGCCGCAGCAGCCGTAAGGGACAGAGCGTCGAGTTCGCCGATTTCCGCTCTTACGTTCACGGCGACGACCTGCGGTTCATCGACTGGAACACCTATGCCCGGCTCGACCGCTTGTTTCTCAAGCTCTATCTGGAAGAAGAAGACCTGCACTTCTACGCTTTGATCGACGCCAGCACGTCGATGACCTTCGGCGAGCCGAGCAAGCTGGCCTACGCCAAGCAACTGGCCGCGGCGCTTGGTTTCGTCGGGTTGGTGCGGTCGGATCGCGTCAAGATCGAGACCTTGGGGCAACCCGCCAGTTCGCCGGGGCCGGTGTGGCGCGGCCGCCGCAGCCTGTGGAGAATGCTCAACCATCTCGATCAGGTCGAGCCGGGCGAGCAGATCACGCTGGCCCAGGGCGTGAAGAATTTCTGCCTGCGGAATTCGGGCAAGGGCATTCTCGTCCTCATCAGCGACCTGCTCGACAAGAACGGCTTTCAAGACGCGCTGCGATATCTGGTCGCCCAGCAGATGGATACCTACGTCATCCACGTCCTCTCGCAGGAGGAGCTTGAGCCGGACGTCAAAGGCGACCTGCGGCTGATCGATTGCGAAGACCAGGATGTGGCCGAAATCACCGTGAGTGCGCCGTTGCTCAAGCGATACAAGCAGACGCTCGCGGCCTTCGTCGACAGCGCCCGCGACTTCTGCAACCGCCGCGGCATGAACTACCTCCTGGCGAACACGCAGATTCCCGTGGACCAGTTGATCGCCAGCTATCTGCGGAAGCGAGGGCTGGTGCGGTGATCGACTTCTTCTCCCGCTACTTCGCGAACACCCTCTCGCCGCTGCAGTGGGCGGCCCTCTCGCTCGTGCCGCCGGCGATCGTGGCCCTCTATTTTCTCAAGCTGAAGCGGCAGCCGCTGGAGGTGCCCAGCACCTATCTGTGGCACAAGTCGATCGAAGATCTGCACGTCAACAGCATCTGGCAGCGATTGCGGCAAAGCCTGCTCCTGTTCTTGCAGCTCTTACTCATCGCCCTGGTGATGCTGACGCTTCTTAAGCCGAGTTGGCAGTCGTCGCGGCTGGCCGGCGGGCGATACATTTTTCTGATCGACAACTCCGCCAGCATGGGCGCCACCGACATCGAGCCCACCCGCCTCGAAGCCGCCAAGAAGAGGGCCTTGTCGCTGATCGACGAGATGAAGTCGGGCGACGCGGCGATGGTCATCAGCTTCGCTGACAGCGCCCAGGTCGAGCAGTCCTACACCGACAACCGCAACGAGCTGCGCCGGCACGTGGAGGCGATCAAACTCACCGACCGGACCACTTCACTGGCAGACGCCCTGCGCGTGGCCGCCGGGCTGGCGAATCCGGGGCGCTCGCAATTCTCCGGGCCCGACGTGCAGGTCGCCGACGCGGTGCCGGCCAAACTCTACATCTTCAGCGACGGGAAGTTTCCCGACGTGAAGGATTTTTCGCTGGGCAACCTCGATCCGATCTACGAGCCGATCGGCACGGAAACGGCCGCAAACGTGGCCATCGCCGCCTTCAACACCGCACAGCACGAGGTGAATACCGATCTGCTGCAGGCGTTCGGCCGGGTGGAAAACTTCGGTTTGGAGCCCGTTTCCGTCGACGTGGAGTTGCTGGTTGACGATCAACTCATCGACGCCCAGCGGGTGACGGTCGAGCCCGGCAACTCCGAGGGGTTGGCGTTTCCGCTGGAGGGAGTGCAGTCCGGGGTGCTCAAACTCAAGGCCGGCATCGACGACGCGCTGGCGGTCGACAACCTGGCCTGGACGACGATCAACCCTCCGCAGCCGATGAAGGTGCTTCTCGTGACGCCGGGCAACCGCCCCCTGGCCCTGGCCCTGGCGACCGAGAAGGTGCGGGCCTTAGCCCAGGTCGTCGAGCACAGCCCCGACTATCTCAAGCAGCCCGACTATCAGAAACAGGCAGCCTCGGGAAACTTCGACCTGATCATCTACGACCGCTGCCGCCCCGACCAGATGCCGCAGGCCGACACGATGCTCATCGACCGTTTGCCGGCGGGGGACGCCTGGAAAGTCGGAGAGGCGGTGTCCGCGCCGCAGATCATCGACACCGACCGTGCCCACCCGCTGATGCAGATCGTGGAAATGGGCGACGTGATCGTGGCCGAGGCGAAGCCGCTCTTTCCACCGCCCGGCAGCACGGTGCTGATCGACACCAACGCCGGACCGATCTGCGCCATCGCTCCGCGCGAGGGATACGAGGATCTGGTGTTTGGATTGGCGCTGTTCGATTCGGAGCGGCTCGACACAAACTGGTGTCTGCGGCCGAGCTTCCCGGTGTTCGTGCTCAACTTGCTGGAGTACCTGGGAGGAACGCGGGCCGCCCTGATGTCGGGAAGCGTCCTGCCGGGCCAGACGGTCACCTGGAGATCGGACACCGCGGGCGAGACGATTGAGGTCGTGCTGCCCAGCAAGGCCACCGCCGAGGTCGGGCGCGGCAAACTCAACGCGTTCCATTTCTCCGGCACGTCGGAAGTGGGAATCTACGAGGTTCGCGAGAAAGGAAAAACGACCGGCCATTTTGCCGTCAACCTGTTCGACCCGCTGGAAAGCAACATCCACCCCCGGCCTGAGCTGAAGATCGGCGACACCAAGGTCGGCGGCACCGCCCAGCGCGAGCCGGCCCGCTACGACGCCTGGAAGCTGATACTGCTCGCCGCTCTGGCGGTTCTCTTATTTGAGTGGTATATCTACAATCGACGTGTATACGTCTAAGCAGGCTCGACAAAGGGTGACACCAGGGCTTGTTGAAGGGGTTTTCGCCGGCCCCGAACGCGGGCCTTCCCGCGCGCAAAGTGCCTGAACGTGCGCGCCGCGGCGCGTGTTTCGCACATCCGACTCGACAACCAACGGCCACCATGCTCAGCAAGCCACTTTTACGCAAACGGAAGAAGCGACCGCCGAGCGACCGCCGGTCGGAACGAAAAGTCATCAACAAGATCGTCGAGAACGACCTGATCCGGCGAGTCAGCTTCGAGGAATACCAGGACAAGGTGCGAGACGTCTACGACGGCCCGCAGGGCGCTTTGTTGGCGACCTGCAGCCTGCTGTCGCTGCACCTGACATTCGGCGAGCGGCTGATACGCGAACGGAAGTTCGACCTCCGCGGCGCCCGGCGAATCCTCGACGTGGGGAGCGGCGCCGGACAGATCGCCAAGCACCTGCTCAAATACGCCGACTCCGGAGCGCGGCTCACCTGCTTTGACCTGTCGCTTCCCATGGTGCGCCGGGGGCGTAACCGCTTGAAAAGCCGTCTTCCCGATCACCTGGTGGCGGATGTAACGCGGCTGCCCTTTGCCGACGGCTCGTTTGACTGCGTGACGTGCGGTTACGTGATCGAGCACCTTCCCGACGCACGGCTCGGCCTGGCCGAATTGGCGCGGGTGATGATGCCCGGCGCGCGGATGCTGCTCTTGACCAGCGAAGACACCTTCGGCGGTGCCATGACCAGCCGCTTCTGGTGCTGCCGCACCTATAATCGGCGCGAGCTTCGCGAGGTCTGCCACAGCCTCGGGCTGGTGTGGAAAGAGGAACTGTGGTTCACCCGTGTGCACAAGGCGCTACGGGCCGGCGGAATCTGCGTGGAAATCGAAAAACGCTAGGGGCACCGCAGTCCCGCTCGCCTTAAGCTTGTTCGACGGCGCGGCTGCGAACAACCTGCTCGACCGTTTCCAGCAACTGATCGAGGCGGAAGGGTTTGTAGAGCACGGCTCCAGCCGGAAGCCCGGCCTGGCGGGCCTTGACGATGGAATGGCCCGGATCGTAGCCGAAGCCGGTCATCAGCACCAAGGGGACGTGCTCCATGATGCCTTGCAGCTTGAGCATGAACTCGTAACCCGACATGTCGGGCAGACGAATGTCGGCGATGATCACGTCGTAGTTTTGGCCAGGGCTCAGGTTACGAACCATGAAGACGGCCTCGCCGCCGTCGTGGGCCGTTTCCACGATGCAGCCGTATCGCTCCAGCAAGTTGTGAGCGGCGCTGCGGACCGATTCGTCGGCGTCGGCCACGAGCACGGTCAACCCCCGCAGGTGCGGCCGCTCGCTGACTTGCATCGCTTGGGGGTGCGCCTGGCTGGGGGCCATCTGCTGGCCCACCTTCTGAATCACCTGCTTGATGTCGCGGGCGTTCCGCAGAATGCGCTGCAACCGCTCGGCCACTTCGGGCTCGTGCCCGATGTAGCGCTCCATGATGTTCACGGCGTCGTTCAGAATGTCGTCCACCGGGAGGGCCACCGCGCTGTGGATCGCTTCCACGCTTTCGGCAGCCGTGCTCGCCTTTTCGGCGACGAGCAGTTCGAGCGTGTTGAGCGCCAAGGCGACATCACGCGTGAAAATCTCCAAAAACTGCAGATCGCTCTCGCTGAAGGCCCGCGGCTCCGGACTCTCAACGTTGAACGTGCCGATCACTTCGTCGTGCAGCACCAGCGGCACGGTCAGCGAGCTCTTCGCCCCGGCGGCGCCTTCCAGGTAGAGCGGGTCTTCCGTCGTATCCTCGCACAGGTAGCTCTTGCCGGTCGCCGCGACAAACCCGGTCACGCCGTTGTTCTGCGGCTGTGCGTACAGCACGCGGTTGGTGGCCTCAGCCAACAGACCTTCCGACAAGAGGGGTTCAAGCTTGCCGGTTTTCGAGTCGAGCAGCCGAATCTCGACGACGTTGAAGTTCAGCAGGTCGCGGGTGTAGTGCAGGATATTCGACTTCAACAGTTCGATTCGCTCCTCGACCGTCATGGCAAAGAGCTCATCGGGCGTGAGGTTGGCCAGCTCGATGCCCGCCTGATGGATGGCGGCGAGCTTCTGCTGCTGCAACACTTCGGCGGTCACGTCGCGAATCGTGACCACGAGGTTCTTCGGTGGGCCGTCGTCTTCGATCAGCGGAGCCGCATGGACGCGATAGTAATGATTGTCGCTCGAACGCAACGTCGAACTGCTGCCCGCACCGGTCGCCAAGGCGGTGTGGAAAGGACAGAAGTCGGGTCCGAGAATCTCGGGGCTGCCCAACACGGCGTAGAAGTTGGCGCCCGCCACGTTCTCGCGGTGGGTCCACTCGCGCAGCCGGCCGTTGCCCCAGAGAATCGTGTTGTCACTGTCGAGCAGCACCACTCCGTCCGGCATTCCCTGCAAAATGCGCTCATTCTGCAGCAGCTTGCCGATTTGCAGGGCCTGGTTGACGTGCACCGCGTCGACGTAGATGCCCGCAAAATCGTCACGGGCGAGCTGGGCCAGCGCGCGAATTGGGCTGTGGACCGTGACGACCTCGAACGCCTCGCGAAAACGGGCGCCGCGCTCGTCACTGGCGTCGCGGGAACTCGAGACGTAGAGCAGTTTGGGTTTCGCCGACAATCGCGCCAACTCCAGCTAAGCTCTGGGGCACCGCTGCATTATAGGGCGACCGATAAATCGGAACAACCGGCCCGGTAGGACATTACTGTCAAGCCTTCTGCCCTATTCAATCGGTAAACCCAAGGCCCGCCGTTGACCCCGTCTCGACCTCATTCATTGTTTGCCGCTTGAGGGGCCGGACGAGTTGGCAAGAAAGGCACGCTCGACTCCTTCTCTGCGCGCGCATCCCTGCCGGTCGTGCATGAAGTTCTTCCCCTGTCGCATTTAGCTGCGCGAGCCCCTGCAAAGGCGGCCGACTGGCCTTCCGTCCGATAACAGGACTGACAGTCTTCGATTCACGAGGAGGGCCCTGCGATGTGGCGCGCTTTCTTTCTTGCCCTGGGAATCTATTGCTGCGTCTTGGGGGCCGAATGCCTGCTGATCGAGAAGGCCACCCTGGCCGGGCGAAGTGACCAGCAAGGCGTGTTGGGAATCGGCGCCAAAAAACGAGAGGTCGTTCCTTCCGACTGGGCCCCCTGGAGCCTGCTCTCGGCCGGCACCGTCACGATCCTGTATTCGTTCACGCTGCCGCAGCGTTTGCACAAGACTTAGCTCAAATGACCCCGTTTTGCGACCGCCCGTCACACGGCTCGCACGGTGGGCCAAGGGCAGCGTCGTGACGAGCTTGCGGCACTTGTGGCTGCCTCCTTGCAGCGGCGTTTCTTGCTCTTTAGCGGCTGCTACCAGCCCATGACCATGTTCGATTCGATGACCTTCCGTGCCCTTTCCAGGTCGGAACCGGTCTCGTGCATGTAGAGCCGGATGGCATGCACCTTGTCGCCGGCGGCCTTGGCGAGGCAATCGCGGGCCGTATGACAGACGTCGAACTGACCGGCAATTCCCAAGGCGCTCTTCGATATCACCCAGGTGTCTCGAGGACGTTTCGTCAACCGCAGCACGCGCTCGCCGGGATAGGCGTCGTGTACCACGCCCGCGGCAGCATCCTGATCGTGCGCCCAAGTGATGATGATGTGCGACTCCGTCTCCACTTCAAACAGTGGCATAGAGCGATCCTCCTTTCCGCGGAACCAGTCGAGAAATGTTGATCGTGGCGTGATCAGCGGCCCGTTATGATGTTACGATTCGCGCCGTCGCACGTCAACGCGGTGCTCCGTAGACCTTGCGCACCGCGAGGTTCCGATTGCCGGCTAAGTCTCCGCCGCAAGACCGCGATAACACGATCGCGTCGCGCAGGGACGGCGCCACCAAGAGTTCCGCCACCAAGCGTCAGAGCCGAATTGTGCGGATTCACCCGAGCGCGAGGGTTAGCCACCCTCTCGCGGAGCGAGGGGCGACGGAGCCAGCAGGGCCCGCTTGATCGGCTCGACCCACACCCCTTCTTGCGGGTCGTAAGCGCCAAAGCCGGAGCGGAACTCCCAGTAGGCCCAGCCCATCTTCCGTCGGGCGGCTTCGCCCACGATAAACTGTGTCCAGCGGGCGCGCGATTCGATGTCGGCCCGCTCGTAGGCGCCAAATTCGCCAAGAAAAATCGGCCGCCGGTGCTTCACTGCCCAGCGGATGGCCTCGTTGAAGTCGCGTCGCACGGCGTTCTGCTCCGCCTTGGTTCCCGTCCATTCGGTGCCCAGCCACGACTGGGCCTCCGGTCCGGCCCAGTTCGCCCCCTGGTGCGTAAAGCGGAACGGGCTGTAGTAGTGAACCGTGACGACCAGGCCGCGATCATCTTCGGGCAGCTCCAGGCTGGCCAGATCTTTGATGCTGTTGGCCCCCACCGGGCCGACCACGATCTGACGGGTGGGGTTCGTGCGGCGGATGACGGCGATGGCCTCCGCCAGCAGCCGGTTCCATTTGTCGGCCGTAAGCCGCTCGATCGGCTCGTTGAGTAGCTCGAAGGCCAGGTCCTGCGGCCGCTCCCGGTAGCGGTCGGCAATCTGTCGCCAGATTCCGAGGAACCGTTCGCGGTGTGCGTCGGGCTCCTTCATGATCTCGTCGTAGTGATGAACGTTGATGATCGCCTTCAGACCGCGGCGCAGCGCCTGATCGACAGCCCAATCGACTCGCGCAGCAAACCCCGGGTCGATCGTGTATGGTTCTTCCCGTCGGGCGTGCGCCGACCAGCGAATCGGAATGCGCACGCAGTCGAAACCAGCCGACTTGATCTGCTGGAAGTCTTCCTCCCGCAGCGTCACGCCCCACTCCCCCTCCTTCGGAGCTTCCAGCGCGTTGCCCAGGTTCATTCCGCGCCCGAAGACGGGCCGGAGATGGTTGAAGAACGAATCGGCGAGGATATCGTCGATCTCGGCGTCGGCGAGCACGACGGCGCGAACCGTCTCGACGAAGAATCGGTGGGACCGTCCCGGTCGATCCAGCAGGATTTGCAGCGACACGACGTTCGACTGGTCGATCGGATGGGTTGGATCTCCGTGCCACATACCGAACGGCACGACGAGCTTCGCCGTTCCCCGCGCCGGCACGGTAACCGACTCGACGTTGCAGTGCTCGCGCCCGTTGGCGCCGGGATTGTTGAGGCTCAACAGCACCCGAACCGCGTCGGGCTGCGGATTGCGCAGGTCCATCTCGACGCCGTCGAATCGCGAGAGATCCCACTTGCCTTGGGCGGGCTCAATGAACACCCCTGGATAGGCGGCATCCGCGTCGGTGGCGACGGCAAGGGCCGAGCCGCCGTCGTCTTTCACCCGCTCTGCCTTCGCATGATCGGCGCGCAGTTTGACGGAACCGGACTTGCCGAGATCCGCCTCGCGAAAGTCGACCAGAACGAGCGAGGCAGCGTCTGTGGATTTTGCGTCGGCCGCTTTTGCACTTGCCGATTTGGCGTCTTCCGTCTGGGCTTGCCCCTCCTCGACCGTCAGGCCGAGGACCACCAGAAGGACACAGGCCAACGGCAAAAACTTGGGCATTTTCTGGCCGTGACCGCAAGCAGCCCGCTAGACACTCGCCGGGGCGGGCTCGCGGCCTCTGCGGTAAAAGCCGACGCCTTCCAGCGCCTTAAACACTTCGTCGAGCGTCTTCTCGCCGAAGTTGGAGATCGCCAGCAGGTCGTCGCGGGTGCAATTCAACAGGTCATTCACGGTAAAGATACCGCGTTCCTCCAGACAGTTGGTCGTGCGCACCGACAGGCCGATCTCCGCCGTGCTCATCTCCAGACGTTCCTTGAGGCCCTTCTCAAACTCGTCAACCTTGCTGAGCCGAACGCGGGTCATGGGCTCCCTCCCAAAAAGAATGCTGTGAATGGCCGAGATGACGCAAGCCATTTCGGCCGGGCGGCAAATCCCTTGCTGCCGCTTGAAGGAGAGAATATACCACGTCTTCCGTAAAAGCGAAGCGGACGGCGCGTAAAAAATTTACTCCAGCTAGCATTCCATGCTAGCATCCCGGGGACCCCGTTCAGCAACGCTTGGAGCAGAGGCGTGTCGCGCTTTCAGGTTCTCTTAACCGACTATGCCTGGCCGGACCTGGCGATCGAACGCCGAACCCTGGCCGACGTCGGCGCCGATCTGATCGTCGCCGACGCGACCGACGAGGCCACGCTAACCCGGCAGGCAACCGACGCCGACGCCATCATGACCAATTGGGCCAAGGTGACATCTCGGGTGCTGGCCGCGGCCACGAAGTGCCGCATCGTGGCCCGAACCGGCATCGGGCTCGACAACATCGACGTCGAATTCGCCGCGGCGCGAGGAATACCCGTCACCAACGTTCCCGATTATTGCATCCGCGAAGTCGCGGAGCACGCCCTGGCCCTGATCCTGGCCCTGGGACGCAAGGTGGCCTTCTACCACCACGAGACGAAGTCGGGCCGTTATGCGATCGCCGCCGGTCCGCCGCTACGGCGATTGGAGGGCCAGACTCTGGGCATCGTCGGCCTCGGCAACACAGGACAGCAACTGGCGACCTTGGCGTCGGCGATCGGCTTGCGGGTTCTCGCCTACGCCCGGCGGCCGGAGCGAGTCGGCTCGCCCGCCGAGTGGGCGCCGCTCGACGCGCTGCTCGAGCAGAGCGATTACGTGTCGTTGCACCTGGCCAGCACGCCGGAGACCCGGCACTTCATCGGCCGCGAGCAACTGGCCCGCATGAAGCCGACGGCCTACTTGATCAACACGGCCCGCGGCGCGGTGCTCGACGAGACTGCTCTGGTCGAGGCGCTGGCGGCCGAGCGGTTGGCAGGCGCCGCCCTCGACGTGCAGGAACAAGAACCGCCGGACCTGTCGCGCCCGTCCTACAGCGACCCGCGAGTCATCGTCACTCCCCACGCAGCTTTCTATTCGCTGGAAGCCGTAAGCGAGCTGCGGCGGCGAGCTTCACTTCAGGTTGCCGACGCGCTGACCGGTAAAACGCCGGCTAACGTGGTGAACGCAGTCGACCTGAACGCGGCAGCGCGGCCCTAGCCGACCGAGCGCAAAACGGCCCTCGGCCATCTCTCGGAGGGGGAGCCTTGGCCTTCTTCGGCTCTCCCAGCCGATACGCGCGGCGCCACCCCTACAACCGCGGTGGATGTTTTGACCGTGCCCCCGCCGTGGCGTATAGCTCTTGAGGCGTTGCATAGTCGGAACTCGTAGTAACGGTTCGATTTATCGACCGGAAATCGACGGTCCCATAGATCGGCCAAGACCGTGCCGGTGGATGCTGCGCACAGGAATTGCTGATAGGCGGAACAAGTAGTCCATGGACGATACCACGTCACCGAGCAACGATGCGACGCGCGACGCCAAGCTGCGTCAGACGATCGCCGAAGGGCGGCGGCGCATCCGCGACGATATGCTGTCGCGCCATCGCCAGCTTGGTGAACTGGAGGCGGCGCTCGCGCAGCAAGTCGGCGCCATCAGCGAGGAGTTGGCCCGCGGCCGAAAGGCGAACCTCGACACCGAGGCCGAGCTTCTGGAAAACCGGGGCGAGCTGGAGGCCGTCGCCAAGAAGCTCAGGCTCGAAGAGCGGGGGCTCGCTCAACTGCGTCGCGAATGCGAGGCCAACGCCGAAGAGCTGGCGTATCACCGCCAACGGCTGCACCAGAGCCTGGCCGAGCTGGAGCTGGAGAAGGAATCGCTCGACGAGGCGCGCCTGGAGCTGAAGAAACAACGGCAACACGTCGCCGATCAACTGAGGGCCGAGAGAAAGCGCAACCAGCGCGAGCTTGCCCAGCAGCGAGCCGAGATCGAGCGGCGACGCCAAGAGCTGGGCGAAACGGAAACCGTGGCGCGCGACCTGGCCGACGCCCGGCGGCGACTGGGCGAGGCTCAAGGCAAGTTGACGGCTCGCCAATCGTCTGAAGAACGGACGGGCGAGCAAAGCGCCGCGCTGGCCGAGATGAAAAGCCGCTACGAGGCGGCTTCGCAAGAGTTGTCGCAGCATCGAGAGGGCCTGCACCAGACGCAAATCGAGCTGGCCCGCAAGCAACAGGAGCTCGATCAGCTCCAGACGCATCTGCGGCAGAAGCTGGCGCAGGTCGAGGAGCGCGAAGAAGAGCTCGATCGTACGCAGACGCAATTGAAGAAGCGGCGGCAGCGCCTCGCCACCGAGCTCAAGGACCAGCGCAACCGCAACCGCCAGGCGTTCGTCGAGGAGCAAGCCGAACTGGAACGCCGACGCGAAGCGCTCGGTGCAGCGGAGGCGGTCGCCCGCGAGCTGGCCGACGCCCGACGCCGCCTGGTCGAGGTTCAGCAGCAACTCGTCGAGGCGGAGAGTCGCGAGCCGGTCGGCCCCGCGGTCGACGACCAAAGCGAGGCGCTGGCCGAGATGACTCGCAAGTACGAGTCGGCCACCGAAGAGCTGGCCTATCACCGGCAGCGGGTTCAGCAAAAGCTTGAGGAGCTGGAGCAGAAAGAAGAGGAGCTGGATGAGGCGCAGGTCGAGCTGAAGAAGCGGCGGCAGCGCATCGCCGCCGAGCTCAAGGAGCAGCGCGAGCGGAACCGCCAGAAATCGGCCGAGGAACAAGCCGAGATCGACCGCCGGCAAAAAACGCTGGGCGACAGCCAGACGCTGGCGCGCGAGCTGGCCGACGCTCGGAGCCGGCTGGCCGAGGTGGAAGGGAAACTGACGGCAGCGGAAAGCCGCCCCCCGGCCCCCAGCGACCAGAGCGAGGCGCTGGCGGAAATGACCCGCAAGTACGAGTCGGCCACCGAGGAGCTGGCCCGTCACCGGCAGCGGGTTCAGCAGAAGCTCGATGAGCTGGAGCAGCAACAGGAGAAGCTGGATCAGGCGCAGCTCGAGCTGAAGAAGCGGCGGCAGCGCATCGCCGCCGAACTCAAAGACCAGCGCGAGCGAAGCCGCCGCAAATCGGCCGAGGAACTGGCCGAGATCGAGCGCCGACAAAAAGCGCTTGGCGAAACGGAAGCGATCGCCCGCGAACTTGCCGACGCCCGACGCCGCCTGGCCGAGATCGAAGGGAAACTGGCGGCAGCGGAAAGCCGTCCCACGCCGCCCCCGCCCCCCCCACCGGCCAACAATCAAAGCGCGGCGCTGGCCGAGATGACCCGCAAGTACGAGTCGGCCACCGAAGAGCTGGCCTATCATCGGCAGCGGGTTCAGCAAAAGCTCGAGGAGCTGGAGCAGAAACAAGAGACGCTCGATGAGGCGCAGCTCGAACTAAAGAAGCGTCGGCAGCGCATCGCCGCCGAGCTTAAGGACCAGCGCGAGCGAAACCGCCAGAAGTCGGCCGAGGAACGGGCCGAGCTCGAACGCGTGCGGGCGGCAATCGGCGACAGCCAGGCGGTCGCCCGCGAGCTGGCCGAAGCGCGACGCCGCCTGGCCGAGGTCGAAGGGAAACTGGCCGCAGCGGAAAGCCGCCCGCCCGCCGCCGCGCCGTCCAGCGACCAAAGCGAGGCGCTGGCCGAGATGACCCGCAAATACGAGTCGGCCACCGAAGAGCTGGCCTATCATCGGCAGCGGGTTCAGCAGAAGCTTGAGGAGCTGGAGCAGAAAGAAGAGAAGCTCGATGAGGCGCAGCTCGAACTAAAGAAGCGTCGCCAGCGCATCGCCGCCGAGCTTAAGGACCAGCGCGAGCGAAACCGCCAGAAATCGGCCGAGGAACGGGTCGAGCTCGAACGCTTGCGGGAAGCAATCGGCGACAGCCAGACCATCGCCCGCGAGCTGGCCGAAGCGCGACGCCGCCTGGCCGAGGCGGAAGAACAGCTCGCAGCCGCGAAAAACCGCGAGCCTGTCGCCCCCGCCGTCGGCGACGAGACCGAGGCGCTGGCCGAGATGACGCGGCGCTACGAGTCGGCCGCTGAGGAGGCGGCGTATCACCGCAAGCGGGTCGAGCAGAAGCTGGAAGAGCTGGAGCGCAAGCGCGAAGAGCTCGATGAGGCGCAGGCGAAGGTGAAAAGGCAGCGGCAGCGCATCGCCGCCGAACTCAAGCAGCAGCGAGATCGCAACCGCCAGGAACTCGAGAGCGAACGCGCCGAGATCGAGCGCAGGAACAAGTCGCGGGGCAAGTCGGAGGATCTGGCTCGCGAGCTCGAGCATGCGCGAGAGCAGCTAGCCCAGATGGAAGAGCAGCTCGCCGCGGCCCAGAACGGCCAAATCCCTTTGCAGCCCGAGGTAACTTCGCGGCCTGACGACGACGACCAGAGCGAAGCGCTGGCCGACATGACGCGGCGCTACGAACTGGCGATGGAAGATCTGCGCGACCAGAAGCGCCGCGTCGCCGAGCTCGAGAGGCAGGCGGCCGCGGGGCCGCGGCCCGCCGCCGTTGAGCCGGGCCAGAAACTCGACTGGGAAGCGCAAAAACGACAACTGCTTGCGGCCCTGGAGGCCGACTCGGCCGAAGGCGATGAGGAGCGGCAAGAGGAGAAACTCAAGATCCGCGACGTAATCAGTCGCACCGACGCGATCGTCGCCGAAAAAGAGGCGGAGATCGAGCAACTCAAGGAGCTGCTCGCCGCCCAGTCGACAACGGCCGGCGATGTGGCCGTCGGTGCGGCGGCGTTTGCCGACATCCTGGCCAACGACGAGCTGGTGCGGAGCGAGCGAGAACGTCTCCAGCAGTTGCAGCGAGAGTGGGAGGAGAAGCTCCGGCAAGCGGAAATCGATCTCTCGGTACAGCGCGCCAAGATCGCCCGCGAACGGGCCGAAATCGAAGAACGCCAACGCTCACTGCAACAGCAGGAATCGGAGCACGGCGAACCGGCGGCGGGTCCGGCATCTCCGGCCGCCAAGCCTCAGCGCGGCCGCTGGCTAAGCCGCTTGGGGTTGAAGGAAGAAGAAGAGTAGGGTGGCGGATCGCCAGAGAAATGGGTCGCGCCCCCCCAGGATCCATGGATTTTTTGTTCTTGCTTCCTCTCTCGATCCCCTTGCGAGTTGTCCGCTGGTTCCTACATTAGCGGATACGACCATGCAATTCCTGGAGCTTGTGCGAAAAAACGTTGTCCGCGGAAAGCTGCGTTCCGCGCTCACCGCTTGCGGCGTGGCGGTGGCGATCGCCACGGTGGTGACCCTGGTAGGGGTGTCGCAAGGCTTCCGCCGCTCCGCCACGGAGAGTTTTCAGAGCCACAACGTGGATATGGTGGTGGTTCGCTCGGGTACAATGCAGCGCAACGCGAGCAGTCTCAGCGAGCAACTTCGCCGGCGATTGGCCAGGCTGAACGGCGTGGCCGACGTGATTCCCGCTTTGACCGACCGCGTGTCGTTGGGCAAGGGAGGGCCGCTGGGGATCGCGGTCCACGGATGGCCGGCCGACTCGCACGTTTGGGACACCTTGAAGATCACCGAAGGACATCGTCCCACGGAGCACGACCGCGGCACCGTCCTGATCGGCAGCCAGTTGGCGCAGAACCTCGACAAGAAGGTCGGCGATCGGGTAGAGATCGAGCTGAGCCAGTTTCGCGTGATCGGCATCTACCAAAGCTCGAACGTCTTTGAAAACAGCGCCGCCGTGCTCCTCCTGCCCGACCTGCAGCACCTGATGGACCGCGTGGGGCAGGTTTCGGAGTTTCTGATCGTGCTCGACAAGGATTTGACGGACCGGCGCAAGGCGAGCCAACAGGTGCAGCAGCATGTGGAAGCCCTGACGGACCAGCGCGGGCAGCCGCTGGGCCTGGCGGCCCTGCCGACGGAGCAGTACGTGAACCGAAACCTCGAAATCCGGCTGGCAGGAGATATGTCGTGGGCCACGTCGACCATCGCCTTGGTGATCGGCTCCATCGGCGTCCTCAACACCATGCTCATGTCGGTCATGGAACGGACCCAAGAGATCGGCGTACTGCGGGCGATCGGCTGGCGGAAATCGCGGATCATGCGTCTCATCGTCTACGAGTCCTGCCTCGTTTGTCTGGCGGGAGCCCTGGCCGGGATTCTGCTGTCGCAGGGGCTCGTCTCGTCGCTGAGTCGGCTGCCGTCCGCCCAAGGACTTGTGCGATCGGACACTTCGCTCTCGGTGATTGCCACCGGGCTGGGAATGGCGGCGGCAATGGGGGTGATTGGCGCCCTCTATCCAGCATGGCGGGGCGCCAGAATGCAGCCGACGGAGGCCTTGCGATATGAGTAAAAAGTTGCACGAGCGAGCAGCGAGAGGTAAACAAGCGTAACCGATGTGGTTCGTTACCTTTGTCGTAAAGAGCCTGTTGCGACAGCCGGCTCGCTCTTCGTTCACCGCGGTCGGCATCGGCCTGGCGGTCGCGGCCACCGTGTCGCTCGTGGGCATTTCCAAGGGATTCGAGAGATCGTATCTCGATCTTTACACCAAGCGGGGCGTCGACCTCGTGGTGCAGCGGTCGGGACGTACCGAGCAGGTCACCAACACGGTGGACGAACACCTCGGCGATCGCATTCGTGAGTTGCCTGGCGTGTACGAGGTGATCGGCGGGCTGGTCGACGTCGTGTCCTTTGAAGAGGCCGATCTGTTTGTCGTTCTGGTCAACGGCTGGCCCACCGACAGCCCGGCCTTCGACCAGGTCGAGATTTTGTCGGGCCGTCCTTTGGACGAGGGGGACGACGATGCCGTGATGCTGGGCCGCGTACTCGCCGGCAACCTGGGAAAAATCGTCGGCGATTCGGTCGAGCTCTACGGAAAGAAGTTCAAGGTGGTCGGCGTCTTTCAGAGCTCCAGCGTCTATGAAAACGGCTCGGTGGTCGTTCCGTTGCAGGTCTTGCAGCGGCTGACCGACCGCGCACATGAGGTGACGGGCTTCACGGTTGAAGCCATTCCGGGGTCAAGCAAGGACGAAATCGAAGAACTGAAGCAGCAAATCCACGAGCTCGATCCAAGCTTGAGCGTTCTGGCCAGCGGGGAGTTTGTGGCCAGCATCACCCAAATCCGCACGGCCCGCGCCATGGCGTGGGTCACCTCCACGGTGGCGATGTTGCTCGGCGGGATCGGCGTACTCAACACGATGGCCATGTCGGTTTACGAGCGAACACGCGAGTTCGGCCTGTTGCGGGCGCTGGGTTGGCCAAGGCTGCGGGTCGTGCGGACGATTTTGGCCGAATCGGTTTTGTTGGCGCTGGCGGGAGCCGTGTTGGGATCGCTGCTGGGCCTGATGTTGCCCAAATTGTTGGCCCAGGTGCGGGCGATGTCGGGCCTGATCGAAGGGAACATCGACCCGCTCGTCGTCCTTCAAGGGCTTGCCATCGCCCTCTTGATGGGACTTGCCGGGGCCGCCTACCCCGCCTACCGGGGCGCCAGCCTGCGTCCTATCGACGCCCTGCATCACAAATAGGCCAACTCGCGCGGGCGCCGCCCACCGCCTACCGTTTGTCGGTGGGACCAAACTCGTGCGTCAGCGGGGAGGGCGCGCCCGCCAGCCGACGGGAGAACAGGGCGTAACGCTGCTGACCAATTAGCTCGGCTGGCGACGCGAAGTAGTTGCTCAACGTTTCTCCGTCGGCCATCGGCAGGGTGGCCCCATCGGGACGCGTCGCGTGAGACGAAATAATCAACAGCGAGTAGTTGCCGGGACGCGGCACCACGAGCTGAAACTGCCCGTGGGCGTCGCCGCGGGCCGCCGCGGCGCCTACGCTTCCCAAAGCGGCCTGGGCGTCGAGATCTGCTTCCTGGTCGGCACGCAGACCGCGGGCCGCGATCTTGATGTCGGGCTTCCTGTCGGCGGGTAGCGCGATGACGACGGCCCCTTCGTCGGGCAACGAATCGCCGGGTGACAGGGCGTAGAGCACATGGCCGCCCAGCGCCACCGGTTCCTCCCCGGCCTTCGCTGGCGTTGAAACGGGCGTGTCAGGCCGATAACCGCGCCCCACGAGCAGCCCCGCCAGAAAGGCAACGACCAGTAAACCCGCCATCAGGCCGGCTTGTGCATAAACGGCCCGCCTGGTGAGCAACAACACCGAGCCGTCGGGATGTCTGCCGCGGCGTGCCTGGGTCAAACGCGTGACGGCCGGGGCACTCTCCGGGGCAAACTTAAAATCGCTGACTGGCTCGATCGGCGGCAACACGGGCGGAGGAGGGGGTGGCCGTACCGCGGGGGCGGCGACTCCCGGCGCGGGTGCCATTTCGGCGTCGCCGATCAAGGCCGGAATATCGTCAAAGGCCGCGATCTCGCCTGCGGGCGGGGTAGCGACGGCAGGCAGTTGGCTCGCGGCGGACGGAATCGTCAAAGCCGACATGGCAGCGGCCGAGTCCGTCCCGGCGGGACCCGCGGCCTCAATGGTCGCTTTGAATTCGCCGAGGGCCGGCGGCACGGGGTGTACGTCGGTCAGCGTTCCCGGCGACTGAGGCACGAGGGTCGACTGTCCGCATTTAGGACAAGTCACGGGCGTGCCAGCTTTTCGCCGTGTGACGCTGAGCGAGCGACGACAATGCGAGCAAGTAAACTGGATCGGCATGAGCTACCGACGTGAAATGAGCTGTTCCGCTTATCTAAGGCTAATCCAAGGCTGCGATTCCGACCAGGGGGCACCCGCTTCCTTCCCCATGCAGTTTCCGGACCATTTCTTGTCAGCGCTCCGGCGATGGCGTAAGATCAGACTCAACCGCCCCTGGCACCCCCTTGTGCTCGGAGCGCCCGCCACACGGCTGGAAGCCCGCTGCGATGCTGCCCGCCTACTTCCAGTACTCGATGCGCCTTCTTGGGCTCTTGGTGCTGAAGTTCGCGCTTACCGCGCCCGCCGCCCAGGCCCAGTCGGTTGACTACGTCCGCGACATCCGGCCGATCCTCGCAAAGCATTGCTACGAATGTCATGGGCCCGACAAGCAGAAGTCGGGGCTGAGGCTCGACACGGTGGCTGCGACCAAAGAGGGGGGATACAGCGGAGCGGCCGTCGTACCGGGCAAGAGCGGCGAGAGCCTGCTTCTAACGGCACTCACGGGCACGGGCGACGTGCCCCGCATGCCCGAAGGTCGCCCCCCTCTTAGCGAAGCGGAAATCGAACTCGTCAAGGCGTGGATCGACCAGGGGGCAGCCGCACCGACCGACGATGCTCCGGCCACCGCCAAAACGGGCGGGAGCAAGCACTGGGCGTTTCAACCGCTATCTCGCCTCGCCGCACCGGCCGTCTCACGCCCAGAATGGGTGCGAAACGAGATCGATACGTACATCCTGGCACGCCTGGAGGTAGAGGGGCTCACGCCGTCGCCGGAAGCCGACCGGACCACGCTCGTCCGCCGACTTTCGCTCGACCTGACCGGCTTGCTCCCCTCGCCGGCAGAAGTCGAGGAGTTCCTGGCTGACGGGGCGGCCGACGCCTATGAGCGGCTCGTCGACCGACTGCTCGCCTCCCCCCGCTACGGAGAGAAGTGGGCGCGACACTGGCTCGACCAGGCCCGCTACGCCGACTCCAACGGGTACACGATCGACAGCGGCCGCTCGATCTGGAAGTATCGTGATTGGGTGATCGAGGCCCTCAACCGCGACATGCCGTTCGACCAGTTCACCATCGAGCAGATGGCGGGCGACATGTTGCCAGGCGCCACTTCCGAGCAGACCATCGCAACCGGCTTTCACCGCAACACGCTGCGCAACGAGGAGGGAGGGACCGACGCCGAGCAATTCCGGGTGGAAAGCGTCGCCGATCGAGTGAATACGACGGCGTCGGTGTTTCTGGGACTGACGATCGGCTGTGCCCGCTGTCACGACCACAAATACGATCCCATCTCCCAGCGCGACTACTATCAATTCTTCGCCCTCCTGAACAACGCCGACGAACCGACCCTGCCGGTTCCCACCATGCAGCAGTCCAAGGAAGAGCCCGCCCTGCTGGCCGATATCGCGCAGGTCGAAAAGCGGCTGGGCGAAGTCGAGGCGAACGCGGGAACTCGTCAGCTTGAGTGGGAGCGAAAGCTGACCGACGAGTCGCGGGCCGCCCTGCCCGATGCCCTTCGGCAGGCCCTGGCCGCCTCGGCGGCCGATCGCGACGAACAGCAAAAGAAGCTCGTTTCCGACGAGTTCCGCAAGGTCGATCCGGAGCTGGTGCCGCTTCTCACGGTGCTCAACGACTTGAACGAGCGCAAGAAACAGCTTGCCGCCAAAACGACGAGCACCCTGGTGATGAAAGAGCGCGACGAGCCGCGGGAAACGTTTATCCACGTGCGGGGCGACTTCCTCCGCCGCGGCGCGAAAGTTGAGCCGGGCGTGCCAGCCGTGTTCTGCTCGCCCGAAGGCGCCGCTGCCGGCGAGCCCGGCGTGGGCGGCGCGGTCGCCAGCCGGCTGGATCTGGCACGCTGGCTGGTCGCCCCCCGCCAAAACCCTCTGACGCCGCGGGTGACCGTCAACCGCGTCTGGCAGCAGTACTTCGGGCAGGGGCTCGTCGAGACCGACAACGACTTCGGCACGCAGGGCAGCCCCCCTTCGCATCCCGAGCTGCTCGATTGGCTCGCCGGGCGGTTCGTCGACGGGGGTTGGGGCATGAAAGCGCTGCACCGGTTGATCGTCACGTCCGCCACCTATCGCCAGGCGTCGGTCTATCGGGCCGACTTGGCCCAGCGCGATCCGGCCAACCGCTTGTTGGCCCGCATGCCCCGGCTGCGGCTCGACGCCGAGACGATCCGCGACGCGGCGCTCTCGGCGAGCGGGTTGCTGAGCACCGAGTTGGGCGGGCCGGGCGTTTACCCGCCTCAGCCCGAAGGAATCTACCGGTTCACCCAGCAGGCCAAGTTCTGGAAGGAGAGCACAGGGGGCGACCGCTATCGCCGCGGCCTGTACGTCTTTTTCTGGCGATCGAGTCCTTATCCGTTCCTGATGACGTTCGACGCTCCCGACGCGAACACGGCGTGTACGCGGCGGGCCCGGTCGAACACGCCCCTGCAAGGTCTTACGCTGGCCAACGACCGCGTTTTTGTGGAGGCCGCCCAGGGGTTGGCGGCCCGCGTGCTGCGGGAAGCCGTGTCGCCCAGCGACCTCGAGCGAATCCGACACTTGTTTCGGCTCTGTTTCGCTCGCGAGCCGTCGGCCCGTGAAGCAGCCCGCTTAAGCGAGCTGCTAAACAATCAGCGACAGGCATTTGCCGCTGATGCGGCCGACGCCGAGCGCGTGGCAGGCACGCTTTGCCCGGCCGAGATTCCGGCGGTCGAATCGGCCGCCTGGACCGCGCTGGCCCGCGTGGCGATCAATCTGGATGAATTCATTACGAGGGAGTGAAATGGCAGGGCGTGAAATGCCGGCGAAGGGAACGCCATCGCAAGTCGGTCGGGCATTGAAGAATTGCGCCCTCCAGGCGCAAACCCGCCGCCATTTCTTCCAGGATTGCGCCGTGGGCCTCGGCTCGATGGCCCTGGCTCACCTGCTGAGTGAGGGCCGGCCGGCGCTGGCTTCCTCGGCGGCCGCGGCCGGTCCGCTGGCGCCGAAGGCGACCCACTTTCCGGCCAAGGCAAAACGGGTGATCTACCTGTTCATGGCCGGGGGGCCGAGCCAACTCGATCTGTTCGACCCTAAGCCCAAGCTGCAAGAGCTGGACGGGCAGGTTGTGCCCCCCTCCTACGTGAAGAACAAGCGGTTCGCCTTTATTAAGCTCGACGCGAAGCTGCTGGGCACGCGTCGCAAGTTTACCCGCTATGGCCAGAGCGGCGCCGAGCTGAGCGAACTCTTGCCGGGGCTGGCGTCGGTGGTCGACGACGTGACGATCATCCGCAGCATGGCGACCGATGTGTTCAACCACGGGCCGGCAAAGCTGTTTGCCAACACGGGCGTTCCTCGTTTCGGCCTGCCGAGCATGGGGGCTTGGATCACCTACGGCATCGGCAGCGAGTCGCAGGACCTGCCCGGCTTCGTGGTGCTGCAGTCGGGGCCGCGCGGCCCGCGCGGCGGGGCTCCGCTGTGGGGCAGCGGCTTCTTGCCCACGACCTACCAGGGCGTGCCGCTCTTGCAGGGCCCGGAGCCGATCTTGAATCTCGCCAGCCCGTCCGGTTTCGATCGCCGGCGGCAGGGCGATTTCTACGCGGCCGTCAAGGACCTCAATTCGCAGCGTCTCGACGCGGTGGGAGACCCGGAGATCGCCACGCGCATCGCCGCCTACGAGATGGCCTGGCGGATGCAGTCAAGCGCGCCCGAGCTGATGGATTTTGCGGGCGAGACGGCCGAGACGCTCGCCGCCTACGGTGCCGAGCCCGGAAAACCTTCATTCGCCAACAACTGCCTCTTGGCCCGTCGGCTGGTTGAGCGCGGCGTGCGTTTCGTGCAGCTCTACCACACCGACTGGGACCACCACGGCAACAACGACACGCACCTGGGCAAGCCGCTGGAAGATCGCTGCCGCGAAACGGACGGGCCCGCGGCGGCTCTGGTCAAGGACCTCAAGCAACGGGGGTTGCTCGACGAAACGCTGGTGATCTGGGGAGGCGAGTTCGGCCGCACGCCGATGGGCGAGCCGCGCGACCAGATGGGGCGCGACCACCACATCGACGGTTATAGCCTCTGGCTGGCGGGCGGCGGCATCAAGCCGGGGCAGACGATCGGCGCCACCGACGAGCTCGGTTTCTACGCCACGGAAGATCGCGTTCACGTCCACGATCTACAAGCGACGGTCTTGCACTTGCTCGGTCTCGATCACACGAAGCTCACGTTCCGCTTCCAGGGTCGTGATTTCCGGCTGACCGACGTCGGCGGCCAGGTCGTGCGGAAGCTGCTGACTTGAACGCCCGTTCGTGGCAGCGAACGGGATCGCCAGTCGATAGCTTGGGGACATGGGCTTATGGGCTTTGTTCGCCCTGCTCGCGAATCTTCTCCGTGAAGGCGTCGGCACGAGCCCTTTCTTCTTCTGCGACCCGCAGACGCATGATCTCGTAGCGGCGTCTTATTTCGTCGCCGGCTCCTTCAGCTTGTCCTTGAACACCTTCTTCACCTTGCTCACCTTGGGCCGGATGACGGCGGCGCAGTAGTCCTGGCCCTTGTGCAGGTTGTAGTAGTTCTGGTGATAGTCTTCAGCCGGGAAGAACTCGCTGAACTCCGTAATCTCGGTGACGATCGGGCTGCGGAAAGCGTGCTCTTTGTCCAGTTCCTTTTTGTAGTGCTCGGCCTGGTCCTTCTGTTCCTGGTTGTGGTAGAAGATCACCGAGCGATACTGTGTCCCCACGTCGGCCCCCTGGCGATTGAGGGTCGTCGGGTCGTGCGTCTGCCAAAAAACCTCCAGCAGCTCGGGATAGCTGACTTCCTGCGGATCGAACGTGATCTGGATCACTTCCGCATGCCCGGTCTGGCCGGTGCAGACGGCTTCGTAGGTGGGGTTCTTGATGACTCCGCCGCTGTACCCCGAAACGACCGAGCGGACGCCCTTGATCTGCTGGAAAACGGCCTCGCTGCACCAAAAGCAGCCGCCGCCGAAGGTGGCCTTCTGCAACCCGGCGGCCGGCGCGTCGTTTGAGGCGGACGATTCGTTCATATCCTTCTCCTCGCCAGTTTTTTTGTCGGCGACTTTGCCCGACTTCGAGTTCGCGGTCCCCTTCTTGGCCGGCGGCTTGGCAGCCGGGAGTGAACCGCCCGAAAGCACGATCACCGCCGAGACCACGACCAAGAGAACTCCGCAAACCGGCCTGTGACGCTTGATCACGAACATGACGCCTCCGAAATGGGTCCACGGGAAACGCATGAAATTGTATTGTACGAGGCCAGGGGCGAAACGCCATTGCAACGAAGGCAGACAAGCCTTCAAGAATGGTTCGACGCCGGCCTACGAAGCAACAAGGGTTTCAATCCGCTCAATTTCCGCCGCGTCGAGCTGGAAGCTCGCCTCAAAAACTTCCAGATCTTCCCGCATGTGCCGGGCGTCGCTTGTGCCGGTGAGCGGGATCATGCCGACCTCGAGAGCAAACCGAAACACAATCTGGCAGGCGGTGCAGCCATGCCGCCTGGCGATCTTCGCCATCTCAGCGTGCGCGAGCACGTCGCGGTTGCCCGTCAGCAGCGAAAAGCCCTGGTAGAGCAGGCCGTTCGCCGAGCAGAACTGGCGGACGCGACGATCCCAGCCACGAACGGCGTAGCAGCGGTTCTGGACGACTCGAGGAGGGACCCGAGCCTCGTCGCAAAGACGCTGGAGTTGCTCCAACGAAAAGTTGCTGACGCCCAGCAGGCGCACCCGGCCCTTGTCATAACCGGCCTCCATCGCCCGCCATGCTTCCCAGTCGGCCGGGGCGAGACCGGCTGACCCCGTCGGACCGTGCAGCAAGTACGAGTCGATCGTGTCGGTCCCCAAGTGGGCCAGCGAGCTGGCGAGGGACTGCTCGACCTGCTGGGCAATCGGGGCGTCGGCATCGTAGGGCAGCCGGTGATCTTGCCCTCGCCGGAACGTGAACTTCGTCTGCAGGAAAAGGTCCTTGCGGAGCACCAGGTCGCTTGCCCCGGAAATGCCTTCTCCGACCGCCGCCTCGTGGTAATGCCGGCGCTGATTGGCCGTGTCGACGCCGCGAAAGCCGGTTCGTAAGGCAAGCTCGGTAAGTCGTTGCGTTTCGTCTTCCTTCCAGGCGGTGCCGTAGAGGAAACGCGGGACGGCAACGCCGTCAACCGACACAGACCGTTCGAACATCGGCGTCTCGGCCATGTTATCTGGTCTCCTCTGCTGCCCGGCGAGTGGGACGCATAGCGTCTCGGTAAACGCCGGCCCGAAAACACAATTCGGTCCGGCTGGCGGTTCCGACCTCGCGGTCGCCGCTGGCTCCGGTTAAACGATGACGGACGCCGATGGCACGGCACCCGGGATCGCCGGGCCCACGGCTCGCCTAGGGCGCATTGAACAACCAATAGTAATGCGCCGGTCCCGAATTGCTGGCGTCGGCTCGATCACACTTCCATACCTCGCGGCCGTCGAGCTCGACGTGGGCTTCCGCGTGGCTCGAACGCGCCAGCGCGTAGTGCCAACGAGATTCCTTAGGCGATGCACCCACGGCCTCGATCAGCAGCACGGTCTCGGGATTGGTGCCGTGCGCAATGATAAACGCGGCGCCGTCCTGGATGTTAGCCCCCGGGTCGCTGTAGCGATGCACGGGTTGGGGGAGCACGCGCAATTCGAAGCGAGAATTGTCGGGATCCCAGAATTCATGCCCCGTGAACCGTCTGGCGAGGTCCTTGATCTGTCGCAGGCGCGACGAGGGCCTTGCGTCGGGCGACGGCGCCTCCTCAACGACGCGCCACTCGATTCCCTTAGCCGGCGGATGCCACCGCCCGAGTTGGGGAATCGTCAAAGTCACGTCGCCGGCGGCGGTGGAAGTAACCGCGTGTACCCAACTCGTGTCCTTCGACGAGCCCTGGAAGAGCTCCAGAAACGCGACCGGACGCCCCGTTTTGCCCCAGGCCCAGACGGTGCCGTTGCTGTTGACTCGGGCCGGATCGTCGTACGCCAAAAGCGGATGGTCGATGATCTCGAATCGTTCGCCGTCTGCCCCGCGCATTTCCAACTGCTGCACGTGCTCTCTAGCGGCCTGAAGGCGCGGCTGTTCTTTTTCGTCCGACGGCGCGTCGACTTCCCGCTGAGCTTGAACCGGGACGGCGAGGAAAACCATCAGACCGGCGGCGGCAAACAGAAACCCGGCTCGCGTAAAGGTCGGTCGATTCATGTCGCTTGCCGGTGTTTGTCCTTTCATGCCAATCCCAAGGTTCTTCGCCAGCACCATTCGATCGTCAGCAGCCCGAGCACCAGGCCGAGCAACCACACGTTGCTCCACAGCGGCACCCGGCGGATGATCGGCGGGCCGACGTCGGCCGGCACGTCGGCCAGCAACGCGGCCAGGTCTTCAGCCGAGTGCAGAACCTTGCCTCCCGAACCGGCCGCCAGCCGGCCGAGCAGTTCGTGGTTGGGAAAGGGGTTCTGTTGCTCGAACGGGTCGTGCAGGAGCTGGATGTCGAGCGACGTGCTGTCGATCTGCGTCAGGTCCTCATAGGCCGTCAACTCCACGCGCAGCGACTGGCTCGACATGCCGCTGGAAAGCACCTCCGAAAGCGGGAGCTGGATGGCATGGTTCATGGCGCTGGCGCCCCCTAGCGGCAGCTCGAACTCCTCGCCCCAGACGATGAACGGCTCTTCCTCGCCGCTGGTGCGCGGCATCCCGCTGGGCCAGCGCAGAGGGGATGTTTCCGGCTCGGCCTCGCCCGGCGCGGTGTGCGGCTCGACCATGGCCACCACGCGGTAGTTCTTGGTCGGCGACGCGCTTTCGTCGTAGGTGGCCGCCGAGATGGCAATCGTTTCGCCAGGCCGGTAAAAGCGCTTGTCGGCCGCGGCCACCAGCCGCCGCCGGCCGATAGCCGAGTTCTCCGTCAGCCAGTAAACCAGGTTGCGGCAAAGCTTGGCGTAGTAGCGGTTGTCCCCCTGTCCCCAGCGCTGCACCAGGTCGTCGGCATACGGAGGCGTGATCGGAAATGCCAGCGCCGCCGTGCGGCCGCGGCCGTATCGCCCGACGACGATCGCGGGCACCGCGCCGGCCGACTGGGGCGGGTCTTCGGGCTTTGCTTGCGGAGACGCCCGTTCTTGCGGGGACGGCTGCGCCACGAACCCCTGCACCAGGCCCCCAAGTCCGCCGAGCGTCGCTGCGCTGTCGCCGCGCGCGGCGCCGCCGGAGAGCGACGCTGTCGCCAGAACCGTGGTCAGGTTCGTGCGCGCTCCCGCCCAGCGGTTCAAGGCGTTCACCGCCGGAATGGAGTTGACGATCTGCCGGTTTTGTTTGGCGTCGGCGAGAAGGCTCCAGATCGGGTGGACCGTCGGGGGCAGCAGGGGCGAAAGCCGCACGCTGTCGCCCGGCGCCCAATCTAATCCGCCCGCGAGCAACTCGACGGGCAACATCGGCCCGATTTGTGTCTGACTCCAGCCGCCCGAGGCAAAACTGTTCTCGCCGCCGATCATGCAGAGTCCGGCGCCGCGCTGACCGATCCAGGGCTCGATCCAGGCAATCTGCTGGTCCGTAAAACTCTCCGCCGAGACGTTGCTCAAGATGATCGCGTCGAAGGCGGCCAACTCGGCGACCGTCGTGGGAAAGCCGTGCACGCCGTCGATCTGGCCTTGTTCGGCCACGCGCATCAGCCGGCCCAGGCCGTTGGGGCGCAGCAGCACGACGCATTCGATGTCTTCATCTTCGACCAGCGCCTGCTTGAAATCGGTAAAAGGACCGCGAGTTTGCACGCGCTGGTTGACGACGGTCTGCGTGATGGGCTGCGGGCTGCCCTCGACGTACAGCACCCGGATCTTGGTGCGGTCGATGGCCATCTCGGTGTCGACCTGGTTGTTGCGGTCGGAGATTTCGTTGGGAAGCGGCGGAATGACGACGCGAAGCTTGCGGGTATTCAGGTCGGTGCGAAAAGAGAGACTGACCGACTGAAAACCCGACTGAAGCGTGATCGGCAGGCTGGCCAACTGACGGTCGGCCCGCTGGCGGTCGCCGACCTCCAGCAACTGCACCTCGCTGCGCTTGCCGTCGAAGCCGAAGCTGCGCAGGAAAACTTGCACCTCGACTTCGGTGAATTTTCGTGCCCGCTGCGGCGCCACCACGGCCGCCACGGCCACGTCGCCTCCCTTGCTCACGTCCCCCACGGGAACCACGTGAATCGGCGTTTTGAGGCGGGCAAACTCGGCCGCGAGCTGCTCGATGCCCACGTCGTCGTGCGCCCGGCCGTCGGAAAAGACCACGATGCCCAAGGGGGGAACGCGACCGAAACGGCTGGAGATCTGGCGTAGCGCCGAAAGCAGCCGGGTGTCGGCGTCAGTCGGCCCCAGGGCAGCAGCATGGGCGGCGGAGGAAGCGTCGCTTGCCGCCGGCGCCGGGGCTGGCGAACCGGACTCCGCCGGCGCTCCGGAAGCGTCAAGCGCCGGCAGATGTTCGATGGCGGCCAGGCGCTGTCCGAAACGAAACGCTTTCGCCAGGGCGGGCGAGGAGGCCGCAAGACGCCGCGCCTCGGCGATCGTTTCCAGCGACTCATCCCACCGGCTCTTGGGACTTCCCATCTGCATGCTGGCGGACGTGTCGAGCAGGTAGAAAATCTCCGGCCTTTCCACCGGGCCGGGCAACTCGTCGACGCGTACCGGGTTGAGAAGAACGACCAGGACAACAGCCAGAATCGCCCCCCGCAGCACCCAGAGACTCCAGCGTCGCGAGACGGCGTTGGCCGGACCAAGCAGCCTGCGCATGAGGAGCACGCCCAGCGCGACGGAGAGGACTACGGCCAGCGCCGCGGCGAACGAAAGTGGCGGCAGAAACTCAGTGAAGGAGTCGGCGAAGAGCATGGAATACCGATCGGGTTCCGGCCGTCTGTAAAGTCAACCGGATTTTAGACAATCTGTCTGTAAAGTCAAGCACGGAGCGCTGCATCGCAAAACCGGCCACTGGCAGCCGTCGTTTTCATCTGTGGCTGTGGCAACGCCAGGACGTCTTCCCGATCGTCGGTCGTTCGTCCCGACTCTATGATAAGCCCTGCCGGGAGGCTTGCACGAGATGCAGGGGCGGGAGGTGGAGGGCAGTCGAAGAACGAGAGTCTCGTCCCCGCCAGCGAGTCGGCCCGATCAGGCGAGAATCTCTTTCACGATTCGAGCTTCTTCGATGCCCGTGAGGCGGAAATCGAGGCCCGCGTGCCGGTAAGTCAGCTTGCGGTGATCGAACCCCATCAGGTGCAGCAAGGTGGCGTGGACGTCGTGAATGTGGACGCGGTTCTCAACCGCGCGGTATCCAAACTCGTCGGTCGCGCCGTATGCGAGGCCGCCCTTCACCCCGCCTCCCGCGAGCCAGATCGAGAATCCGTGATGGTTGTGGTCGCGACCTGTGGGATTGCCGCCGCCGATCGGGATCTCCACGGCCGGCGTCCGGCCGAATTCGCCGCCGCAGATGATCAGCGTCTCTTCGAGCAGTCCGCGCTGCGCCAAATCGGTGAGCAGCCCCGCGATCGGACCGTCGCATTCGTTGCCCAGCCGGCGATGTTCCTCCGCGAGGTTGGTGTGCGAATCCCAGGGCTGGACGTCGCCGTGGTAGCATTGCACGACGCGGACGCCACGTTCCACAAGACGGCGCGCCATCAGCAGTTGCCGACCGTGCACGGTCTCGGCGTGATAAAGATCTTGGGTCGCCTTAGTCTCCTTCGAGATGTCGAGGGCGTCGGTCGCCTCCATCTGCATCCGGTACGCCAGTTCGAACGATTGGATGCGGGCCTCCAGGTTGGCGTCTTCGCGGCGGGTCGCCAGGTGCTGGCGGTTCAAACTCGCCAGCAGATCGAGCTGCCGGCGCTGGTCGCCCTGGTTCGTGCGCGGACTCTGAATGTTGGCGATGAGCTCGGTAACGTTCGTCTTGCGTGTGTCGAGGTACGTTCCCTGGAAAATGCCCGGCAGGAAGGCGCTCCGCCAGTTGGACGAATCGGCCACCGGAAGTCCCGGGCACATGGTGACGAAACCGGGTAGATTCTGGTTCTCGCAGCCTAACCCGTAGGTCAGCCACGAACCGTAACTCGGGCGCGAGAGACGTTCGTCGCCCGTGTTCATCAGCCGCATGCTCTGTTCGTGGTTCGGCGTGTTGGCGTATGCGGAGCGGATCACGCAGATGCGGTCGGCGTGCTCACTCGCGGTCTTCTGAAAAACCTCGCTGCACCACAGGCCGCTCTGGCCATACTGGGCGAAGTGAAACGGCGAGGCCAACGCGACGCCCGTTTCGCGTTCGGTCGTCAGGTTGCCCAGCGGCAGCTTCTGGCCGCCCCACTTCGTGAGCTCGGGCTTTGGATCCCACGTATCCACCTGCGAGGGACCGCCGTTCAAATAGATGTGAATCACGTGCCTGGCCCGCGCCGCAAAGTGGGGCGGACGAGGGGCGAGCGGATTGCCCACCGTGGCAGCAGGCGAGGAATCGGCCTGGAGGAGATCAGGCAGCGCGAGCCAGCCCAGACCGGTGCCGACCGTTCGAAGCAAATCCCGTCGTGAAAGCGGATTCGGGTTCATTTGGTACTCGTATTTCGTCAGGCGAAGAGCTGATCCAGTTCGCCGGCGAGACTCCAATTGAAATATCAATCAACGAACATCAGTTCGTTCGTCATCAGCAAGACCTGCGACAGTTGCTCAAAGGTTCCCGCCGCCATGAATTGTTGGCACTCTTCGGCCTCGGCCGGCGTCGGATCGCGTCCCAGGGCGAGTTGGAACAGCCGCGTCACCCGCTGCGAGGGTTCGACCGCGGCGACTCGCCTGGCGAGGGCGTCGGCCCGCTGGAGCATGAACGGAGAGTTGAGGGCGAACAGCGCCTGCTGGGGCACCGTCGTCAGCGAGCGGCGGGGCGTGCTCGTGTCGGCGTTCGCGAAATCAAAGGTCTGCACCATGGCGGGAATATTCTGGCGTTCGACGAAAGCGTAGATCGTACGGCGGCGATTCGTCTCGTCGGTGATTGCGACGGGGCGGCCGTACATCGTTTCGTCGAGCTCGCCCGTCACGGCCAGCACCGCGTCGCGCATCTGCTCCAGGTCGAGTCGCCGGCGGTTCGCACGCCAGAGCAGCGTGTTGGCCGGGTCGGCGCGGCGCTGATTGGCCATGACATCCGTGTCGGGAACCCTCGACTCACGCTGGTAGGCCCGCGACGAAAGAATCAACTCGTGCAGCGGCTTGGTTCGCCAGGCGTTCTGCATGAAGTAATCGGCGAGGAAGTCGAGCACGTCGAGTTGCCGGGGCCGCCTGGCCTGGAGGCCGAAATCGGCCGGGTTCTCGACGAGCGGTTCGCCGAAGTGATGCATCCAAACTCGATTCACCCAGACCCGGGCGGTGAGCGGGTTCGTCCGCGAAGCGATCGCGTTGGCGAGATCCAAGCGGCCTGCGCCGTGCGTGAACGGTTGCCGCTCGGAGGGGGACAGGATCTCCAGGAAACGCCGCGGCACCGGCGTGCCGCGCGCGCTCGGATCGCCGCGCTGGAAGATCACGGGATCGCACAGCACTTCGGCGTCGTGAACGATCATGGCGCGCGCCGGGGCGTCCTTGTGCTTGACCGCGATGGCGTCGAGTTGGCCCAGCAGACCGCGATACGCATCGCCCGGCTGGCGAGACAGATAAAACGCCACGTCCCGCTTCGGAAACCACACCGGTCCGTCGCGCGAGAGAAGCAGACCGACGAGTGGATCCTCCTCGGTCGCTCCGGCCATCCAGGCGTTGAGGATGATCGTGCCGTAGGCCTTCGCCACGTCGGAGGCCGTCGTCGGTTTCGCGGCGACGAGCCCGTCGATGATGCGCTGGTCAACGCCCCGGGCTTTCCATTCATCGGGTTTCAGCACCGGCTCGTGCATCAGATCGTGCCAAGGGCCGAAGACCGGATCGTCGGGAAAGACCCGCCGCGCGAGGAGTTGTCGCCAACGTTTCGTGATCTGCGGCCTGAGTTGTTCCGGCGTGAGCGACAGAAAGAAGATGGTCGTTTCGCTGACGTCGGGTTCGGTGGTCGCCACGTGCACAAGGTAATCGGGGGTCCGCTCGCGCGCCGTCTTGAGCGCGGCGTCGTAGTGGGCCTGCTGTTGATCGGCGATCTCTTTGAGCTTGCCGGCAAACTCGTCCTCGAAGGCCTTGCCGGCGTCGTCCAGCGGGCCGATGCGCGGCCGGTCGTACGGCTCCACGCAACTGGCAAAGACACCATACAGCGAATAGTAGTCGGCCGTCGGAATCGGATCGTATTTGTGGTCGTGACAGCGGGAACAGGCCAGCGACAGGCCGAGGAATCCGCGCCCGACAACGTCGATCTGGTCGTCGATGACGTCGTGTCGATTGCTGTCGAACATGCGGCCTAGCGTGAGCAGACCCATCGCCGCGAGGTCGGGCGAATCCGGCGGCAGATTGAGTTGATCGGCCGCCAACTGCTCGCGAATGAAATCGTCGAACGGCTTGTCGTCGTTGAAGGCGCGGATCACGTAGTCGCGATACGTATAGGCAAAAGGCCGAATGCGGGCGTCGCCATACATCAGGACGCCATCCTTCGCGTCGGAGTAGCGGGCCACGTCCAGCCAGTGTCGAGCCCACCGCTCGCCATAACGCGGTGAAGCCAGCAGTTCCTTCACGAACTGCGGGTAGCCTTCTCGCGTGGTGGTCAACTGCTGCTCCGTCGGCGGCAGGCCGAGCAAGTCGAAGGTCGTTCGCCGGACGAGCGTCCGCATGTCGGCCGGCTCCGTCACGACGAAATTCTGCTCGCCGAGCTTCTGCTCGATGAGGAAGTCAATCGGGTGGACGCCGGCAGGAACGGTCGGGCGCACGATCGGCTGAAAAGCCCAATGCTGCGAGGCTGCCCGATCGATCTCGGTGACGATTTTCTCACCACCGCGGGGATCGTAGGCGCCCTGCCTGATCCAGTTTGCCAGAGTCTCAATCTCGGCATCGCTGAGTTTGCCCCCGGCGTCTTCCGGCGGCATCTTGAGTTTTTCGTCGTGGTACGAGACCGCTCGGATCAGCAAGCTCGCCGCGGGATCGCCCGGCACAATCGCCGGCCCGCGATCGCCCCCTCGCTCCCAGCCGCTCTTGATGTCGAGTCGCAACTGACTCTCCGCGACATCCGGGCCATGGCACTCGTAACAGCGGTTCACCAATAGAGGACGAATCTGCCTCTCAAAGTCATCCGACTGCTGGCTATTCGTATTGCTGACCGCCGCTTCTTGTCCCAGGTGCACGGATGCAGCGCACTGCCAGACGATGGCCGCGACGATCATGGCCGCGACGATCCATGTTGCACGGCTGCGAACCCGCGAGAGAGCCGACCCTCTCTTCGAGCAAGAGAGCCCTCGTGTGAATACCCGGCGGCCGGAGGTCATCGAAGTCGCTCCTTGTGGCTTTCGATGTGAGCCCGCAGTTCGTCTGCGGCGCCGCCGACTTTCCCCGCCGCGAGCAGTTGCACGATCTTCTGGTGGCTGTCGACGGACACCCTCCACTCCGCCTGCTTCACGCTCTCGCGAAAGCGCTGAAAGAAGACGTGCAGCAAATCACCGAAGGCGACGAGCGGCTCAAGGCCGCTTGACTCAAGCAGCGTGCGATGGAACTGAATATCAAGGTCGATCCGCATCTTCAAATCGCGCGTCGACCGAAAGCGATCCACGATTTCCTGCAATCGCAGATGGATCGATTCGTCGTGGGCCATACGATCGACCACGTGGGGCAGAACGCCGGTTTCAATGATCACGCGGCTGTCGATAAGCTGATTTGGATCGACGCGCTGCAGGCTGGGATGAAACCCCAGGTGCTCGGTGACGCGCCCCAGGTCGATCTCACCGACGGAGAGCCCCACGCCGGTTTTTGACTGGACGATGCCCAGAAACTCCAAAGCCTTGGTGGCTTCGCGCACGCTCAGCCGGCTGATGCCGAAGGTTTCGGCCAGCTTGGTCTCCGTCGGCAGGCGATCGCCGGGCGCAAGCTTATGCGAGACGATATACTGCTTGATCTGCTCGGTTGCCTGATCGCGAACCTTCAAGCGCTGAAGAGTCTGCATGAGGGGAATTGAATCGTGCCAGACCGGGAGGGTTGTGCGGGGCGGGTGCTGCCGTTAGATTATCTGACAATCAAACGCGCGTCAACGAGATCCAAGGAGCCTATCAGGCGTGAAGATCATCCGCTACCAAACCGCGGCCGGCGAACAGGGGGCCGGCGAGCAGGGCTACGGCCGCCAGCTTGCCGACGGAAGCGTCACCCGGCTCACGGGCGATCTATTCGGGCAACTCTCCGACACGGGCGAAAGCGTCGTGGTCGCCAAGCTGCTGGCGCCGCTTGAGCCCCGCGACATCATCTGCATCGGGCTTAACTATCGAAAGCACGCGGCCGAGGGAAACCAGCCAATCCCGATGCATCCCGTCGTGTTCATGAAAAACAGCGGCACGCTGCAGAACCCGGGGGACCCCATCGTGCTGCCGCGGCGTTTGAAGAGCGAGGCCGTCGACTACGAGTGCGAACTGGCCGTCGTCCTCAAGAAGCCCTGTTACAACGTATCGCGGGCCGAGGCCCTCGATTACGTGCTCGGTTACACGTGCGCCAACGACGTCAGCGCCCGCGACTGGCAGAAAGACTACGGCGGCGGTCAATGGTGCCGCGGCAAGACGTTTGCCACGTTTTGCCCGCTCGGGCCGTGCCTCATCACGGCCGACGAGATCCCGAACCCCAATACGCTGGGCATCCGCACGATTCTCAACGGCCAAACGATGCAGGACTGGAACACCAACGACATGATCTTCGACGTTCCGACCTTGATCGAGTTTCTCAGCGGCAGCACGCGGCTATCGGCCGGGACCGTGATCCTGACCGGCACGCCGCACGGGGTTGGTGCGGCTCGCAAGCCGCCCGTATTTCTGCAACCCGGCGACACCGTGACGATCGAGATCGACCGCATCGGCTCGCTCACCAACCCTGTCGTGGCCGAGACCTAGCGCGGGCGTGTTGCCAGCCGGCGGGGTATTTCGTCGCCGTTCGCTGCACGAAAGGGCGTGGCCCTCGCGGCCTCCACATGATCGAAGCCTCGTCGTCGAGTCAGCAAATCCGCCGGGTCTACGACCTATGGAGCTACGGCTACGATTTCGTGGCGGGACCGTTTGAACGGGCGGCGGAAGTTGCCGCCGTTGAGATGGCCGCAATCCAGCCGCACGAAAGGGTACTGGAGGTTGCCGTAGGGACCGGCCTTGCCCTGAAAGACATCGCCTGCCGGGTCGCGCGAGACAACCTGGTCTGCGGCGTCGACCTATCGCCGAGGATGTTGGCCAGGTCTCGCCGCCGGGTCGAGCGGGGCGGCTGCAAGAACGTGGCGCTCATCGAGGCCAACGCGACGCGACTTCCATTCGCCGACCGCTCGTTCGACGTCCTGTTCAACGGCTACATGCTCGATCTGATCCGCCTGGCGGATCTGCCGATCGTCCTCGGCGAATTCCTCCGGGTTCTAAGGCCCGGCGGCCGGTTGGTGCTGGTCAACTTCAGCAAGCCCGATGCCGGACAGCTCACCCTGTGGGAGCGTTTTTACCAGCGTCTGCCGAGAAGCTGGGCGGCCTATCTGTTGGGCGGTTGCCGTCCGGTCGTGGTCCAGACGATGGCGGAGCAGACCGGCTTCGTCGAAATCAGCCGGCAATTTCGACCAAGCCTTTTTCTGCCGACCGAAATCGTGACCGCGCGCAGGCAACCGGCGTGATCGGCCAGCCTGTCGGTCGTTGCCCCCCGGTCGCCTTTCTGGCCGACGGCGTGGTTTCTCAGCCGTGGCAGACGACGCGTTGCGATTAGCCGCCAAGACCGTTCGCTCGGCAGCGAAGAACGAATAGAATAGCGGTTCCGTTTACCCGGTGCTTCGACACTCAGGCTCACTTCTATGGCCTTTCTGCGGGAACTTTTCGGCCCGTCGAAGGACGAAATCTGGCGGCAATTGTGCGACCAGGTCGGCGGAGAGTTCGTCGCGGGACGATTCTGGACGGGCAGCAAGGTGCAGGTCCAGCATAAACAGTGGACGGTGACCCTCGACACGTTCACCGAGTCGCACGGAGAACACGGCAGCAGGACCTACACCCGGATGCGGGCCCCCTACGTGAACAAAGATGGATTCCGCTTCACCGTCTACCGCAGAGGTTTCTTCAGCGACCTCGGCAAGCTCTTCGGCATGCAGGACGTCGAGATCGGTGAGCCGGAGTTTGACGACGCCTTCATCATCAAGGGAAACGACGAAGAGAAGCTGAGAAAGCTTTTCGCCGACCCCCGCGTTCGCCAGCTATTTGAGCGGCAGCCGAAAATCCATTTGTCGGTCCGGGATGACGAGGGTTGGTTCCAGGCCCGGTTCCCCGAAGGGGTCGACGAGCTTTACTTCCGAGAGCCCGGCGTTATCAAGGATCTCGATCGGTTGAAGGCCCTTTACGACCTGTTTGCCGAAGTTCTCGACCGCCTCTGCCGCATCGGCTCGGCCTACGACGACGATCCGGGAGTCGCGTTGTGACGATGCTGGCGTGCGCGGGCCGCCCGGGGTGATTCGTGCGTCAGCTTGCTGCAAACGTCTGGCAACTGGGCGGCTTCCCGCCGAATGTGTTTAACGTGTATCTGATCGGCGACGTCCTGATCGATGCCGCAACACGCTGGTCGGGCCGGCGCATCCTGCGGGAACTTGGGGAGCGCAAGTTGTCACTGCTGGCCCTCACGCACGTTCACCCCGATCATCAGGGCGCCGCGAAAATGATCTGCGAGCGCTACGCCGTCCCCCTGGCCTGCCACGCCGACGACATCCCGACGATGGAGGGCCGTCGACCGATGCAGCCCGACAGCTTCCCCGTTCGGCTCTCGTCGCGTCTTTGGTCCGGACCGGCTTATCCGGTCGCCCGAGCTTTACATGAAGGAGACGAATTGGCCGGCTTTCGGGTCTTCCACGCGCCGGGACATACGCCCGGCCACATTTTTCTGTTCCGCGACGAGGACCGGGTTGCCATCGTCGGCGACGTGCTCAACGGCATGAACCTGGCGACGACCTGGCCGGGGCTCCACGAACCGCCCGCACTCGCTTGCACCGACGCGGGTGAAAATCGCCGTTCCATTTTTCGCCTGGCGGAACTGCAGCCCCGGCTTTTGTGTTTCGGCCACGGCCCTCCGTTGAGAGACATGACGAAGTTTGAGCGTTTCCTGGAGCGGCTGGACGACGGGGAGACCTGACGCGCCGTCGTTGCTTCGCTGGGCGACCGCCTTCGACTCCAACCTGCATTCCGTGGGGCGTAGAAGGTGAGTGCGCCCGAAAGTTCGCTGACGATGCAGGCACGATCTCCTCAAACGTTGTCACACCTGTTCGGCTCGCAGGTCTGACGCATCCCCTCCGCGGATTGTATCCTAAGGTGAAATTACAAGGAGTCCGATGCCGCTTTCACGTATTGTGAACGGCCCGACAGCAGCAATGGCCGGCAACGAAACCAGTCGCGAAACCGAGTCGGCTGACACGCCGCGCCGACGGGTGCGGGTCGCCGTCGTTCAGGCGGGCTCGATCCTCTTCGACACCGCCAGGTCGCTGGAAAAACTCGCCGATCTTACGGCCGACGCCGCTCGCCAGAAAGCCGAGCTTGTCGTTTTCCCAGAAGCGTTCATCGGCGGCTATTTCAAAGGCCATGATTTCGGCGTGAGCGTCGGCATCCGTTCGCGGGAAGGTCGTGACGCGTTCCGACGGCTGTTTGACAACGCAGTCGAGGCCCCCGGCCCGGCCACCGAATTCATCGGCAAGGTGGTACGAGAGCACGGCGTTCACGCCGTCGTGGGCGTCATCGAGCGAGATGGCGGCACTCTTTACTGCACCGCGCTGATTTTTGGTTCCGACGGAAGCCTGCTGGGCAAGCATCGCAAGTTGATGCCCACGGCGATGGAGCGCGTGATCTGGGGCTCCGGAGACGGCTCCATGCTGCCGGTCGTGCCGACGGCGGTCGGCCGGATCGGCTCGGTGATCTGTTGGGAAAACTACATGCCCTTGCTACGGACGGCCATGTATGCCAGGCAGATCGAGCTTTACTGCGCACTCACCGTGGATGACCGTGAGACGTGGTTGCCCACGGTGACGCACATTGCCCTGGAAGGGCGCTGCTTCGTGTTGTCGGCCTGCCAGATCCTGCGACGGGCCGATCTGCCGGCCGACTATCCGACGGTAAGGTTTCCGGAGTCTCAGGACCTGCTCATCCGGGGCGGAAGCTGCATCGTCGGCCCGTTGGGGCACCTGTTGGCGGGACCGAGCTACGGCGAAGAATGTATTTTAACCGCCGACCTCGACCTGACGGACTTGGCCAGGGCAAAATTCGATTTCGACGTGGTGGGGCACTACGCGCGGCCCGATGTGTTTTGCCTGGAAGTCAACGAGCAGCCGATGAAGTCGGTCAGGTTTCAATGACCTGCCGGAGCGCTAGCCCGCCGGTCGACGTTCGCTATGAGGAGAAGACGCCATGAACGACGATAGAACCTTGGATTACGAACCCGGCGTGCTGCGGGTGCTGCAGTCGAAGGAGCAAACGCGGCACTACTACAACAAGATCGCCAGGGTCTACGACCTGATGTCCGAGGAGGCCGAGCAGCCGATGCGGGAGGCCGGCGTCAAGAAACTGGCCCCCCGACCGGGCGAGAGAATTCTGGAGATCGGGTTCGGCACGGGCCACTCGCTCGTCCAGATCGCCAGGGCGGTCGGACCCGGCGGCGAGGCGCTGGGCGTCGACATCTCCGACGAGATGCTGAAGCACGCCCAGGACCTGCTGGCCAAAGAGCACCTGGCCGACCGGGCCGAACTTCACTGCGGCGACGCCGAGCAGCTCCCCTTCAAGGCCGACACGCTCGACGGGATTTTTTTCAGCTTCACGCTCGAACTGTTCGACACGCCCGAACTCCCGAAGGTGCTGGCCGAGTGCAAACGGGTGCTTCGCCCCGCAGGCCGAATCGTCGTGGTCGCCGTCTCGCGCGAGGGAAAACACGGGGTGATGCTGAACCTCTACGAGTGGACGCACAAGCATTTTCCCAACCTGATGGACTGCCGGCCAATTTACGTTCGGCGTGCCCTGGAGGCGGCCGGCTTTACCATCAAGGACGCCGACGTGGAAAGCATGTGGGTTCCGGTTGAGATCGTACTGGCCGTAAAGACGAATTGACCACTAGGAGATCAAATGGGCATCGACACCGAGTTTCTCTCTGCCGTCATCGACACCTTCAAAGCGAACAAGCGTCTGGCGGAACGGGCCGTCGAGCAGGTGCCCGACGACAAGCTCCACCTCGCTCTCGATCCCAACACAAACTCCATCGCCGTGATTATGAAGCACGTCGCCGGAAATCTTGCCTCCCGCTGGACCGACTTCCTGACGACCGACGGCGAAAAGCCCTCGCGAAACCGGGACGACGAATTCGTGGACCGCTTCGGCAGCCGGGCCGAGATTCTTCAGGCCTGGGAACGGGGCTGGACCTGCCTGTTCACAACGCTCGACGGGCTGAAACCGGACGACCTTCAGAAGACGGTCACGGTCCGCGGGGAGCCGCACTCCGTGCCGCTGGCGTTGGCCCGATCCTTGGGTCACACCTGCTACCACGTCGGCCAGATCGTCCAGGTCGCCAGGATTCATGCCGGCGAGCGGTGGCAAACGCTCACCATTCCCCGCGGCGGCTCCGAGGAATTCAACAAGGCCCATTGGGTCCAGAGCGGCCAATCGCACTCGTGAATCGAACGCCGGCCTTGGGGTGGGCGGGCCTTACGCTGCCTCGCGCGCCGACACTCCCTTGTGCAGCAGGCAATCGACGCTCATCGGCCCGGAGCCGTTGGCAACGATGAACAGCATGGCCCCCATCATCGACAAGTTCTTCATGAACTGGATCATCTGGTCTTGCTGGGCCTGGCCCTCCAGCTTCCAGAATGCGTGGAAGTAGTAGGTGGCCAGCACCAGAAACACCGTCAGCAGAAGAGCGCCGAACCGTGCCTTGAATCCAAGGATCACCGACAGGCTGCCGACGAGCAAAAAGACGATGGCACCGACGAGCATCAGCTCAGGCGCCGGAATGCCCACCGACCCCATCACCTTGGCCACATCGTTGAAGTGGGGAATCTTGTTGCCCACCGCAGACAAAAGGAAGATCGTCGACAGCAAAATACGCCCTAAAACGGTAACCGGACCTCGAATCGCTTCCAACATGGTTCTTCTCCTTAGAGCTACAGGAAAGCCGGCGTTATGGCGCAGACGTCTCGCCTGCCCGCCGGTTCGTTAACTTCTTATCCAAGATCGAACAGCAGAACTTCGGACTCCGTCTCAGCCAGCACCGAGACGGCCTTTTCGGCGGCGATCCCCGCTCCGTCGCCGGCAGCCAGGCGGTGGCCGGCGACGTTCACGTTTCCGCCGATGACTTGCAGCCACCCCGCCCGCCCAACCTCCAGGTCACGCGAGATGGCCTGGCCCGGAGAGAGCGACGCCAGATAGAGCCGCGCGTCCTGGTGAATGGTCAAGGAGCCGTCCGCTCCGTCGGGCGAGGCCACCAGGCGCCATCGGTCACGCTTTTGCTCGTCGCCCAAAGCCAACTCCTCGTAGCTCGGTTGCAGCCCCTTCCGCGCCGGCAAGATCCAGATCTGGTAGAGATGGACCGGTTCCTTGTCAGACGGATTGAACTCGCTGTGACGCACGCCCGTGCCGGCGGTCATGCGTTGGAACTGGCCAGGCCGAATAATCGAGCCGTTACTCATGCTGTCTTTGTGCTCCAGCGCCCCGCTGACGACGTAGGTCACGATCTCCATGTCGCGGTGCCCGTGCATCCCAAAACCTCGGCCCGGCTCGACTCGGTCTTCGTTGATGACGCGCAGCGAGCGGAAGCCCATCTGGTCGGGATCGTAGTAATCGCCGAAGGAAAAGGTGTGGTAGGTGTCGAGCCAGCCGTGGTCGAAATGGCCCCGCTCAGAAGATTTGCGAACCTTGATCATGGTTTTCCTCTCGACCTTTCATTTACTTTACGTGTCAACTATTATGGCAAAAAAAAGTCATTCCTCCGCGGCAGCCCAAGGCTCGCGGACCTTCTCCAGCAGCCGGATCAGGTCTTTCAGTTCGTCCCCGGAAAGATGGCCCAGCAGTCTTCGATGCAAGGCCGCGAGCGGCTCGTCGAGGGCCGCCAGCGTTTTGGTCGCCCGATCCGTGAGAGCAACATAGACCACGCGGCGATCCCGCTCGCAGCGCAGGCGACGCACGAAACCCGCTTCTTCCAGGCGGTCGACGAGGCCGGTAATCCCCGGCACCACGGTGATCGTCCGGCTGGCGATCTCCAGGATCGGCAGGGGATTTCCCTCCCCCCGCAGGATGCGAAGCACGTTGTACTGCGAGTGGGTCAGGCCGTGCTCACGCAACAGGCGGGCGAAGCGAATCTGAATTTGGTCGCTGGTGCGCAAGATGTTCAAGGCGGCCTCCTCCTCCAGCAGGTCGAAGGGGCGTTTTTTCTTCAGCTCGTGCTGCAATTTCGGGGCGGTCATGGCTTTTCTCATTTCAATATAGTTTACATATCAACTATCGTCGTGTCAAGGGCTAGAACTTGATCGAACGAATTCGCCGCAGGCAGGGGTCAAATCGTTTGACGGCGGACGACCCCAGATTATTCACCGGCCCCGTAGGCTTGCGCGCAGACCGCGCCGACACGAACCCGCAGCGTGAAGCGAGGGAAGTTGCGTCGTGCTCCCGGCTTACGCTTCGCGCTTGGTGGGGCCGCTGAATAATCCGGACTAGACGACCGGCACGGCGGTTGCCGCTTCTTTGGACGTGCGGACGGCCACGAGTTCAAAGTCCACCAGGTCTTTCCAGAGGGCGATCCATTGCTCGAGAAGTTGCACCTCGTCGCACTCCATCAACTGAAAACACCGGTTGCCGTTCACTTCCACCCAGCTATCGATGTATTTCAGCCCGTCAGGCAGCATGCGCCCCTTCTCTCGAAGACGCTGATAGACGGCCGTCCCGTCGCGCTCCTGAAACCGTTCGATTACCATGAAGAGCACCGTTTTGCTCCTTGTGTTGCCGAAGCGGGGTTACTTTCTGGGCAGGGTCCTCACGAACCTCATCGCCCGTTCGACCCACCATTTCAACTGGTCGTCGTCGTCGATCCTTTCGGGCTCGACCATCACCCAGCCTTTCATCGGCCTGCCGGTGATGTCGAACTCTTTCACGTGCGGCTCGGCGAGCGCCCCTTCGCCCTCTTCGGGAGCGAGCCGGACGATCAGCCAGTGCTTCCAGACGCCCACGAGCAGGTTGCCGTTCAAGAGGAACCCAACGCCGCCGAACATTTTCTTTTCCGTGACGCCGCGGACGCCCGAAAGGGCGTCACGTGCCCGGCTGGCGAGCGATTCGCTAAAGACCATGATTCACTCCTCGCGCCGATTTTCGACCGCCGCTTCGTAGACCGAAACGGCCGCCTTCGCCATCAGGTGCATGGTGCGGCGGGCAGGAACCAGCGGCAGCTTCTTCCGTCCATCTCGGCGACGACCTCCGCGATCGCCTCCTCGATTCTCTCTTCGAGCTTGTTGACGGTGTTCGGGTCCATCGGTCAGGTGATCTTGTGTTTCTGGAAGAACTCCCACATCAGGTCGTTGGCCGAAATGTTGCTCGCCGACTTGCCGAGAATTTTGGCCGGTGATTTCTGGCCCGGCCAGGTGTGACCGCCTCCCTCGACGACGATCAGCACCACTTCGGCTCCGCCGCGGCCTGGCCCGTAGGTCTGGCGGGTGACGGTCATCTCGTCCCCGGCCTCGGAAAGCCGGTCCACCTTCGGCCGATCGTCGCAGCCGTTGGCTCTCACCCACACGGCCACCGACTCCTCGACCGAACGGAAATGCGTGCCGGTGAGGCTCTTCGGGCCTTTGCCCCCCTCGAACGGAATGAACTCGTCCTTCGTGCCGTGGAAATGCAGCACCGGCACCGGGCGTTTCAGGGTGCCGACTTCGGTCGCCATGCTGCCGGCCACGGGGGCGACGGCAGCGATGCGGTCGGAAAGTTCCGCCGCCAGCCGGTAGGCCATGATTCCGCCGTTCGACATGCCCGTGACGTAGACCCGCTGCGTGTCGACCGAATAGGCCCGCATCAGGTCGTCGAGCAGAGCGTGGATGAAGGCCACGTCATCCACGTTCTCCTTGACCGCCGAACCGCAGCACCTGCCGCCGTTCCAGAAGAACGACGAGCGTTTGCCGGTCCCATTCGGGTAAACCGCAATGAAACCGGCCTCATCCGCCTTGGAGTTGAGATCGGTGAACCACGCCATCATTGGCCCGTTCATCGTCGCTCCGTGCAAGGCCAGCACGACGGGCATCGGCCCCTTTTCGTGGTGCTTGGGCACATGAACCACGTAGGAGCGCTTCAGGCCACCGACGTCGACCGAGCGGTTCTCCCCAGGATGCAGCCACCCGGAGAAATACAGGCTCATTAACGACATGATTGGTTTTGCGAAGACTTTCCGGCCGACTGCCAAAAGAGGCCAAGCACCGATAGCGTTGCCCGAATGTTTGGCGAACGCCGACGCTGCAGGCATCATCCAGCAAATCAGGCGATCTGACAAAGGGTTGGGACGCCCACCCTCCCAAGATTTCCTTCAGGCCGCCAGTTCCTCTTCGATCGCCAGCAGGCGGTTGTACTTGGCCAACCGCTCGCTGCGCTGGATGGAGCCGATTTTGATCTGATCGGCCGCGGTGGCGACCGCCAGATCGGCGATCGTCGCGTCCTCCGTTTCGCCGCTGCGCGCGGAGACCACGCAGCGATAACCGGCCGACCTCGCGACGGCCATCGCCTGGAGTGCCTCGCTGAGCGTGCCGATCTGGTTCACCTTGATGAGAACGGCGTTGCCGACGCCCAGTTCGATGCCGCGGCGGATACGCCCGGGGTTCGTGGCGAACAGGTCGTCTCCGACAAGCTGCGTCTTGCTCCCCAGCCGGCGCGTCATCTCTTGCCAGCCGCGCCAGTCCTCTTCAGCCAGGCCGTCTTCGATGCTGGCGACGGGAAAGCTCTCGACCAATTCTGCCAGCTTGTCGATCATTTGCCCGCTGGTCAGCCGCTCGTCGCCGGTAGCTTTTAGCCGATAGTGGGTTCCGTCAAAAAAGTGGCTACTGGCCACGTCAACGGCAAGCGTCACGTCGGCCCCGGGCCGCAGGCTGGCGGCCTCAACGGCCCGGATAACGAATTCGGCCGCCACGGAGTTGCCCGGCAAACGCGGGCCGAAACCTCCCTCGTCCCCGACCAGCCAGCCCTCGTACCCCGCCTCGGCGAGCAAGGCACCCAGACGCCGATAGACGCGGACGATCCACTCCAGGCCCTCACGGTAGCTCGGCGCGCCGGCCGGCATGATCAGAAAATCCTGGAAGTCGAGGTTCCCGCCCGCATGCAGTCCGCCGGAGATCATGTTCGTCATCGGCAGCGGCATCCGGCAGTCGGTGCTGATCGATGCGGGGACGCCGCCGGCCGTCCCCCGCCAAAGCTGGTTCAGGTGACGATAGAGGGGCAGGCGGCAGGCAGCCGCGGCGGCATGTGCCACGGCCAGCGAAACGCCCAGGATCGCGTTTGCGCCGAGATTTTTCTTTTGCGGGGTGCCGTCGAGATGGCAGAGAAGGTCGTCGATGTCTTTCTGGGCGGTCGCATCGAGCCCCATGACGGCAGGCGCGAGAACCTCGTTCACGTTTGCCACGGCCTTGAGCGTGCCTCGGCCGTCGTAGCGACGGGGATCTCCGTCGCGCAGCTCGCAGGCCTCCGCTTTGCCCGTGCTCGCCCCGGCCGGCACGATGGCCGAGCCGCTGGTGCCGTCGGAATTGGCGACCTCGACCTGCACGGTCGGTTGCCCGCGGCTATCGAGCACCTCGCGGGCATGGACTCGGCAGATGCCCGTCACGTCGCTTCCTTGGTCTGCGCGCGGGCCGAGCCGATGTTACCTTCGGTTTTGTCGGTGAACTTGGTGCGGCCGGTGACCTTGATCGTGAAGCGGTGTCCCTTGCCCGCTCCCGACCACTTTTCGAACTGCTGGCAGGTGTAGCGGCAAAACTCGGCCGCGTCGTCGTAATTGCCGAACTCGAAGCGCTCGATGACCACGTCGTTGTGCCCATCCTTCAAGTCCGCTCCCAGACGGCTGGCGATCTGCTTGCCGCGCACGCGCCGCGACCAGGCGCAGAACGTCTGCGCATGTTGCGGAACCATGGCCCGCGGATACGTCACCTGCACGGCCCACGCTTCCCGCTGGTGGCCGCGGCCGAAGATTTCGTTCATCATGCCTGCTCTGGTTGCCGTTGTCGGTTTCCGCCCCCTGTTCCCCTTCCAGCCTACGCTAAATCCGCCGTTTTGCACACGCGCCCGCGGGCAATCTGCCCGAAAAAATCGCCAGAGCCGATTATTCACGGGACATGGCAAGCGCGACGCTCAGGCTCGCCCCAAAGAAGCGGGCTCCGCCCCGGAAAACACGGGTTCGAGCCGGCTTGGCGGCGCGGGCCGCCGGCCTGCCCGCCGGTTCTCGGATGGGCTCTTACTCGCCCGCCTTCTCTTGTCCTGCCGCTTCAAACCGCCAGGCATCCACCGAGTCGTCGGTGGCGATGACAAGGGCCGGCCGACCGTTGATCTTGGCAACGGCCATCCCGCTGGGGGCGGCGCCGTAGTTGAACCGGTCGATCAGACGACCGTCGATATCGAGGATGTGAATGGATGCGTCCGCCCCGGCGATGATCCATTGTCCCGCTTCGTCGCCCAGCAATTTGCCTGACACGACCATTTCCAGAGCCGCGTGGTGGTGTGTACCCTCCGGCAGCGGATAGGTCCACTGTTCGGCGCCGTCCGGGGAGAATCCCACGGCCAGATCGGTCGGAAGCTTGCTCGCTGCGGGTGATTTCTGGGCGATCGCGCACCACTCCAGCGCTTCGTCACCGTCCAGATCGGCGGTAAAGATCAGCCGCACGAACGTGTCGGACAGGGCGATGGGCGATTGTTGATGGCCCGCCGCGTCGATGGGCAGTATCAGTCCCTCAGCCGCCAGCAGTTGGCGCCGGCCCCGCCGGTCGGGCCCCGTGACGGCCAGCCGCGGTTCGAACTCGGCTTCCCGGTTGCGCCACCGTCGCTCGCCGTCCAGGGTCACGCAGTGTACGCCGACCTCTTGCCGATAGCCGACCAGCATCTCCAACTCTCCGTCGCCGTCGAGGTCGGCGAGCGTCGCGTCGGAAATGCCTGGATGGTTTCCGCCGTCCTCAGGAAAGCTAAGCAGGCGCTTCCACCCCGCGTCGAACAGGTGAACTTGTTGCACGCCGTTCTTCGAGCCGAGTACGTAGCGATTGCCCGCGGCGTCGGTGGCCGTGCGCAGGAAGGTTACGGCGGTGTCGTCGCGGTAGGGGAGTTCCAACCGGTGCCTGCCCAACATTCTGCCGTCGGCCGCGATTTCCGCCACGCTCAACGAGCCGTCCAGCACGAACACCCGGTCGCTCGGCGAGCCGTTGGGGATCACCAGGATGTTGCCGGGGCGCTTCACTGCGGGGGATGAGTCCGCCGCTTGGCGGTGGGAGCACGACCACACCTGTTTCATCCGCAGCAGGCCCGGTTCGCTCTGCGGCGCGATTTCCGCCTGGTTCAGGCCCTCGGAGGCCCCTTGCTCATCGTCGTCTGCCGGGGGAGGCGGACCTTGCCAGTTGTACCCCGAATAGAACATGTAGTCGTGGACTTCTTCCGGGGGTTCCAAGTACAGATCGCCCCCCGACAACAGCGTGTCGAGCTTCTTTGGCAGCGATACCGTCTCTTTGGGATCGACGCCCTCCGTGCGTTCTTGCAGAATTCCTTCCCGGCCCAGGATCACCGTCGTCGGAACGACCTGCAGGGCGAAAGATCGAAAGGCAACCTCCGGGTCGGTGCGGGCCACGAGCAACGACAAGTTGGCCCGGTCGAGCGCGACCCGCAGGTCGTCGTCCGGCGTCTCGGTGAGGTCGGCGCTGACCGCCACGAAAACGATCGAGTCTTCCTCCTGGTAGCGCCTCTGGGTCTGCTCGAACCCCGATAGGTCGTCCAAATAGGTCATCACGTCGTCGCTTTGCCAGAACTTGATGACGACGATCTTGTCCGCCAGAGACTCGCGCGTCAGCACCTGGCCGTCCAGCGTGCGCAGGGTGAACCTCGGAATGCGCGATCCCACCCGCAGCACGTCAAAGCGTTTGACCAACTCGGCCCCTTTGGGCACCTCGAACTGGAAGGTTGAATCGTCTATGACGGGGTTGAGTTGCGCCCCGTTCAGTTCCGCCGTGATCGTCATATCCGTGATTTCGCCGACCCCTGGTTCCAAGAGCCGGCGGTAGCCGTCGGGCGGATAATCGACGCGCCGCACCACGAAGGTCTTCTGGTCGACCCAAAGGACCAGGGGTCCCTCGCGGCGGTCGATCCGAAGGCGGTAGCAGGTGTCGGAGCCGATCGCTTCGGCCGTGTCGAGCTGAGGCGATTGAGCGTTATAGAGCAGCCCGAGCTTTGGGGCAGGATCCAGAAACAGCGACAGCGGAACGGAACCGACGATCTGATTGAGCGCCGTGCCGAGTACCGGATGGCCATAGACGGCGAAGGGAGAAAGCTCGTCGGGCGCCGCGACACTGAGCACCTCGCCGGGAGCCTCGTCGATCGTGGCCCGAAACGTCTGGCCGTCGCAAACGACCAAGGCGTCATAGGCCCGCATTTTCATCCGGTTTGGTGCAGACAGGGCCAGCGAGAACTCGGTCGCGTGGCTGACGGTTTCGCCGTCGAGCGTATAGCGCACGATCAGCCGCCCCGAGTCCTGGTAGCTATCGGCCTGATGGTAGGCCTCCACGACGCGGCTGAGAACCTCCATGGCCGGGTCAAGAGGCTGGGGTTTTTGCGCCGGCAACTCCGCTTGCTTGGGCTGCTTACAACCCGCTGCAGCGAGCAACAAGAAGCCGACCATGCCAAGGGCGGCGCTCGGAAATGGACGGCCTGACGGCAGGCACCACGATGCGCGGACGCTCATCCCCCTACTCCTGACCTGATCTGTTTATGGTAATCGTATGCCGCGTTCGCGGCAAAGGTGACCATACTCGGCACGGGCTTGCCGCCGCCTTTTGCGCCCTGCAATCACTCCAGAGGGCACAACCGGCAGACGTGGCGCTTGCCGATTCACCTCGACAAACCGCCCTGCGACCAATGGCGTGGTGCCTTGCTTGCCACGTCACCGATAGCGTTGCATAATCGAATAATGGACCCGATTCTCGCTCGCCTGCAGGAAATATTTCGGACCGTCCTGCTGGACGACACACTGACGCTCACACCTGAGACAAGCGGCAAAGATTTCGAAGCCTGGGACTCGTTGACCCACGTGACATTGATGGTGCACGCCGAGCGAGCGTTCAAGATTCAATTCACGAGTTCCGAAATTGCCGGATGGCAAAACGCGGGTGAGCTGGCAAAGTTGATCGAAAACCGTCTGCAAGCAAAGGGCTGACGGAAGCAGCCGGCCATCCACATTCGTGCGAAGCGGATTCTGACACGGGATGGACCGATCACTCGATCTCTACAAGCCGGACTTCTGGTACGTCCTGGCGGTGGGCGTGCTGGTGCTCGTGCCTATCGTGTCGCCCGCGCTGCGGAAGTGGGCCTGGGGCGCCATGAACGTGGCCTTTCTCGGGGTGCTGTTCGGTCTTCCAGACCTGCGCCGCGCCTCGAGCCTGCTTGAGCGCCACGCCGTTGCGGATGCCGCGGCGCTGGTGGCCAACTCGGGCCTGGCCGCGGTCTGCATGGCGCTGGTGATCGCCTGGATCACCCTGCAGGCCATCCAGTGGCGGAGGGCGGGCGTTCTGCCCCTGTTCTTCGGCGGGTTGACCGTCGCGGGACTGTTCGTCATTCACAAGCTTCCCGTCCAGACGCTTTACGATTGGCAACATCTCAGGGAGGCGCTGGAGGCGGTGGGGCTCTCCGGCACGCGCGTCCAGCCGCTGAAGTCGGTGCTCGTGACGATCAGTTTTTCCTACGTCGCCTTGCGGATGGCGGAAGCCATGCGCCTGGTCTACGAGGGGCGGCACCCCGCCCCGGATTTGCCCTCGACGATCAATTACCTGGTGCCCTTCCACATGCTGGCGGCGGGGCCGATTCAGGCCTACGCCGAGTTTGTGGCCCAGCCGGCCGTGCCCGAGCGGCTGACGGCCTCGAACGCGCTGCGCGGCGTTGAGAGGATCGCGCACGGGCTGTTCAAGAAGTACGTCCTGGCGACGATCGTCAGCCGGGCCTGCCTCACCGGTTTCAAGGCGCCGCTGCCGTTCCTGGGCGCCGAAGTGCTGTTCTTTTACCTCTGGGTGTACCTGGATTTCAGCGGCTACAGCGACATCACGGTGGGCGCCGGCCGGCTGTTGGGGGTCGCCACGCCGGAAAACTTCAACCGGCCCTACACGGCGCGAAACCTGATCGACTTCTGGGACCGCTGGCACATGTCGCTGTCGCGCTTCATCTACCGGAACCTGTTCATTCCGGTGCAACTGACGCTGCTGCGACGCACGGGGCCGCAGGCGGCGCTGTGGTGCGCGGGGGTCGCCTTTTCGGTTTCGTTCCTGCTCTGCGGTTTATGGCACGAGCTGAATGTACGCTGGGCCTTATGGGGCGTCATGCACGCCGCGGGCCTGGTGACCGTCAATTGGTACCGCGCGTGGCTGCAGAAGACGCTCAGCCGCGAAGCGTTCAATCGTTACCGCGCGAACCGCGGAATCCGAGTGGCGGCCATCGTCTTGACCCAAGTTTTCGTGGCGATCACGCTATGGGTAGCGACTGGGCCGCGAGAATGAGCGGAAAATCAACTGACGGAGCTTGCCAATGAGCACGCCCATTTCACCAGACAGTCGCATTCCGGCGTGGCAGTTTCCCTTGCGGCTCCTTTGGGTCGTCGTTCAGCTCCTCCTGGTCTACTGGCTGGGCGAAATTGGCTCTCCCTTCTTTTACCAAGGCTTTTGAGGCGAGAACGCGGAGCTGGACGCATGCCGATCAAGATCTCACGGCTTCGAGGGCCACTTGTCGTGGCGGCGGGCGGCGCGCTGATCTTCGCCGCCATGCACTACGTGCTCTGCTTCGCGCTGGGACCCGACGGGGCCGCGGTCTACCCGCGCCAACGGTTCCTCGGCTGGCCTTTGTATGAACACATCTGGCAGAGGGTGGCGGCTGTCGATCGCTTACATCACCAGGGACAGTTGCCCGCGGACACGCGCCTGGGCGTTTACATGGGGGTGTCGACGACGGCCACCGGAATCCAGCGGCGCTTTCTGGACGCACGCGCCACGACCGCCGACCGCTGGATCGTGCTGAGCGGGGCCGGCCTGAGTTTCGAAAACCTGGAAAGCGTGATGCACCCTGTGTTTTTCAGCAGCCTGAAGCCGACCACCGTCGTGTTTGGCGTCCATCCGCAGATGCTCGTGGGAGAACGCTTCCTGGGGACGGAGCCGTCGACCTCCCAGCAGCAGGTCGTCGGGCGACGCCGGCGAATGCGCGAATCGCGTTTCGCGACATTTCCCGCCTTGGGTTGGCTCGGCAAACACTGGGCGGTCGACCACCGCTTTATCATGGGCGAATTCCTGCGCTCTTATGTCTACGCCCTCAGGCTGTGCGTTTTCTATTTTGGCGGGGTGACGGCCGACTGCCTGAGTACGCCGGCCGCCGAGCCCTGGGACGACGATCCCTTGCTCCTCTGGAACCTCGACGACCTGGAGAACCAGTTTGCCCAGATGCAAACGGATTTCTGGTCGAAGCGCGGACACTTCGACCCGAAAAACTACGACCCGCAGGGAGCCCAGGCGCGGTCGCTGGTCCGCATGATTCGCGCCTACCGCGACTTGGGGGCCAAGGTTTACCTGGTCATCATGCCGCTGCGATCGACGACGCGCCGCGTCCTGCCGGCCAATGCCAAGCCGTGCCTCTTGCAGGTCGTGCACGACGCCTTTCCCGAAAACCCACCCACCATAATCGACTTCCAGGAGGTGCTGCCCGACAAGTACTTCGCCGACGAGGCCCATTTGTCCAAGAGCGGGTCGGATCGGTTGTCGAAGCTGGTGGCAGAAAAGCTGCGCGCGACGCCGGCTAACTCTCTAGTTCCGGGCGGTTCTTGAACAAGGCCAGGGCCTCCGGGTTGCAAAGGGCCTCGGCGTTACGCACGGGGCGGCCGTGAACCACGTCGCGCACCGCCAGCTCCACGAGCTTGCCGCTGCGCGTCCGCGGAATGTCGGCGACCTGCAGCACCTTGGCCGGCACGTGCCGGGGCGTTGCGCTGTGGCGTATCTCGTCCCGGATCCTGCGTCGCAGCTCGTTGTCGAGCACCAGGCCCTCGCGGAGCTTGACGAACAGCACGACTCGCATGTCCCCGTCCCACTGCTGGCCGACGACGATGCTCTCCAGTACCTCCGGCACTTTTTCAACCGGCCGATAGATTTCGGCCGTGCCGATCCGCACGCCTCCCGGGTTCAGGGTGGCGTCGGAACGGCCGTAAATCACCATCCCCCCGCGCTCGTTCAGTTCCGCCAGGTCGCCGTGCCGCCAGACGCCGGGAAAGTGCTCGAAGTAAGTCTGGTGGTAGGCCGCCGGGTCGTTCCAGAAACCCAGCGGCATCGACGGGAACGGGGCCGTGCAGACGAGCTCCCCCTTCTGCCCCACGACCGACCGACCCGACTCGTCGAAGATCTGCACGTTCGTCCCCAGGGTCCGGCACTGCAACTCGCCCCGGTAGACCGGGCCGATCGGGTTGTCGCTGGCGAAAAAACCGCACAGCTCCGTCCCTCCCGAAATGCTCGAAAGCCGCACGTCGCGCTTGATGGCCCGGTAGACGTAGTCGAAGTTCTCCCCGTGCAGGGGCGAGCCCGTCGAAAGGATGGCCCGCAGCGACGACAAGTCGTGGGTCTTGGCCGGCTCGACGTGCACCTTCTCGATGGTCGACAGGTACTTCGGGCTGGTGCCGAAGACGGTGATCTGCTCGCTCTGGGCCACGTCGAACAGGATGTCGATCTTGGGGGCCAGGGGCGCGCCGTCGTAGAGCACCACCGTGCAACCCACGGCCAGGCCGCTGATGAGCCAGTTCCACATCATCCAGCCGGTGGACGTGAAGTAGAAGAGCCGGTCGTCGCGCGTCAGGTCTCCATGCAGCACGTGCTCCGACAGGTGCTTGAGCAGGATGCCGCCCGCCGTGTGCACGATGCACTTCGGAGGCCCGGTTGTTCCCGACGAATAGAGGATGTAAAGCGGGTGGTCTGGCGGCAGTTGCTCAAAGGCGGGGGGGCCGGCCGACGCCCCCGCCAGGAACTCGTCCCACGCCAGCGCGCCCTCCAGCGCCTCCAGATTGAGGCGCGGCGGGTCCAGGTGGGGAACGACCACGACGTGTTCGAGGGAGCCGATCTGCGCCCGGACCTCACGCACACGCGCGAGCAGGTCGACGCGGCGGCCGAGATCGATGTAGCCATCCACGGTGATGAGCACCTTGGGTTCGATCTGGCCGAATCGGTCCAGAACTCCCTGGGAACCAAAGTCCGGGGAGCAGCACGACCAGACGGCCCCCAGGCTGGCCGCCGCGAGCAGCGCGATCACCGTTTCGGGAATGTTGGGCAAATAGCCGACCACGCGATCGCCGGGCTTGACCCCCATTGCCTTTAAAGAGCGTGCGGCCTGCCCCACCGCTCCCGCCAGTTGCGCGTAGCTGAGGGCCGTCCGCCGGCCGCGGTCGTTAACCGCCACCAGAGCCGGGCGGTCGTCGCGGAAACGCAGCAGGTTTTCGGCGTAATTGAGCCGCGCGCCGGGGAACCAGCGCGCGCCGGGCATGCGGTCGAAGTCGTCGACCACCCGGTCGTAACGGCGGCTGGCCACGACGCGGCAAAAGTCCCAAACCGAGGCCCAAAACGCCCGCGGCTGTTCGATCGACCATTGATACAGCTCGGCGTACCCGCCCATCGGAGGACGGTCGCGATCGGTGACAAACCGCATGAACGCCGTCAGGTTCGAACGGGCGATCTGATCGGCCGTGGGTTGCCAGAGAGGCGCGATATCAGCCCGCTCGCTGGGCGAGTTTCCAGGGCAGGGGCTGGTCATACGAGGAAATGTCCGTTCCGCTAGAGATTACGGCATGGTAATACGCGGCCCAGTTTTTGTCTAACCGGAACCGGCTTCAAGTGTTGCATCCTCCTGCAACGTTGCACTCTTCGATTACCCCTTTGGAAGGATTCCACGCGTAGACATCGCGGCCGAGGTGTTTCACGAATCGGCACTCGAGCATGTACGACCCTTGAGCGCTATCTGGCTGCGCGTGCTCGCTCAAAACACGAGCCAGCATAAACGTCCGGCTGCCGTTGACGCCCAACGAGATGACGAATGTCTCGGCCGGCAAGACCCGATCGACGTAAAAGGCGACCCCGTCCTTGTCCAGGTGGCGGCACTGAACCGCGAAGAAATCGCTGGCGGCCGGGAGCCGTTCGTCGATGCATGGGGCAACCCACTCCCGGCAAGGATAAGGAAATCGCACGGGAGGAGGAGGTGGCAGAAAGCCGCCCATTCTGCGGCGCCGGCCGATCAGATCGATGCCGCCGCGACCATCGTCACGCGGAAAGCTCCCCAGGGAGAGGTCAGCCGCTTCTCCCTCGTGACGAAGTGACTCGAAGGCCGAGAAGATGGACCCAATCTGCTGATGCAGTGTGCGGACCGCTCCCGTCAGTTCTCGCACGGCCGAGCGGATTGCCGACGTCGGCTTCAGCCCCGTTTCGTCGCAGACCGACGACAGCCACTCGGCTTTGCGAACCGCGGCACCGGCTTGCGCCATGCCCCGCGCCACCTCGCCGGCCAAGGGCGACCACTGGTCGTGGTTCTGGGCCGCGCCGTTCTCGGCGTGGCCGTCAGGCGCAGCCGTGATCTGGACGTCGGGCAGATCGACCTCTTCGCGCGGCGAGGAGATCAGGTTGTGGCGCGCCAGCCAATGCCCCAGCCAGACGCCCGCCCCCAGGCTGTTGAGTGTCCACAACGCTCCCCCTGTGAGGAGCAACCATCCGCTCGCCATAAAATCAACGAGCTCGCAAGCTTTCGTGAATTCGGATAGACCGCCAAACAAACGTAGATCGGTCTAAGCGTTGCCCCATAACACCCGTCCCTCGTCGGCGACACGTAGGCACAGGGGCTGCCGGGATTTATCGATGGTAGGGGTCGGGCTAGGGCGGTGGGGGAATGCCTGTGCAGCTATCCGGGGGGCGTGACGTCACCGATTCGCCGAGTTCGATGGTCGACGACGCAGGCGATGATCCCGGCGGTGACGGCGCCAACCGTCCACAAAGCCTGCGGATTGAGCTGTTGCCACGCCCAGGCACAGCTCGCCCAGACCATGTAGGCACTGCCGACGAAGAACAGAAGCGCCGTGAGCCAAACGCACGGAGTGCGGTACGGCCGCCTCAGCTCCGGCTCCCGCCAGCGCAGCACCATGACCGACAGGCTGACAAGCGATAGAAAGAACCAGAACGGCGGGAAGGTGAACCAGGCCATACGCTCGAAGCCGTCTATCGACAGCGTTCCCTCCGACCAGCCGACGCCGATCACCAGCCCCAGCGTGACCGTCCCCTGCAGCAGCAACGACGCCACGGGCGCGTCTCGCCGGGAACTCCATACGCCCAACGGCCGGAACAAGCGATGCTCCGTCCCCAGGGCGTAGTAGATGCGTGCGCCGGTGAACGTCATGCCGTTGATCGCGCCCAGCGTCGAGATGGCGACCAGCAGGCTCACCGTCTTGCCGCCCCACCACCCCAGGCCCAGTTGCGTAACGTGGGCGGCGACCGCCTCAGCCGATCGCACTCCCTCGAAGCCCAGGGCGTGGATGAAGGCCGCGTTGACCAAGAGATAGATCGTCGTCACGGCCAAGGTGCCCAACAGGAGCGAACGCACGATATTTCTGTCCGGATCGCGCACCTCGGCCCCGACGAACGCCATATCGTTCCAGCCGCCGTAAGCGTAAAGGATCAGAATCAGCGCGGCCGGGTTAACGAACCACCAATCGAAGCTCGCCGGATTCTTGGCAGGAGGCGTTTCTCCGGCGGTGACCGAGAAACCGACCGCAATCACCATCGCCAGGCCGACTAACTTGGCCAAGGTCAGCACGTTCTGCGTCCACTTGCCCGTCACGACCCCCAGCATGTTGACTCCCGTCAGCAACACCACGGCGCCCCCGGCATAAACCACGGGCGAGGCGCTGCCCAGCCGGGGCGAAAACGTGGCCAACGGCAGAATATGATCCGCATACTGCGCAAAGACGTAGGCCAGCGACCCGATGGCGCCGGGCCGCACGAGCCACAACTCACACCAGGCGAACAAGAAGCCGACCGGCCGGCCGAAGGCCCGCGTGAGATAGACATAGTCGCCCCCCGCCGCCGGCAGGGCCGTGACCAGCTCGGCGTAGCAGAGCGAGCCCACCAGAGCAAACAATCCGCCCAGCAGCCAGACCGCCAGGAGCGAAGTGGTGCCGGCCACATTCTCGGCGATCCTCGGCGCCGTCACGTAAACGCTCGAACCGATGATGATGCCCACGATCATCGACGTGGTGTCGAACAGGGTGAGCTGGCGGCGCGGTGCGGCGGGCGAAGCATCCATGGTCGGGTGCTTATCTGGAACGGGCGAAATGCTGCCGGAAAGCGACGATGGTTTGCCGTGCCGCCGAGTCGGAGTCGGGGTAGGGCAGCGCCTCGGCCGAGGCGAAACCGTCGTAGCCGATGTGCTCCAGCGCCGCCACGATCGGTCCGTAATCGAGATGCCCCAGGCCGGCCGGCCGGCGATTCGAGTCGACGAAGTGGAGGTGCCCGATGTGGCCCCTCCCCAGGCGAATTGCCTCCGGCAGGTTCGCCTCCTCGATGTTCATGTGAAACAAATCCGCCAGCAGGACGACGTTCTTGGTGGAAAGCGTCTTGAGCAGACGCACGCCCGATTCGACCGTGTTGACGAGGTTCGTCTCGTAGCGGTTGAGCGGCTCGTAAACGAGCGGCACCCGATACTGTCGGGCGTGCTCCCCGAGATCCTCCAGGGCTTCGCTCAGGTAGCCGATCGCCGCGGTTTGGTCCACCCCGTCGCCGCTGCGGCCTTGCATCGAGCCGATGATCGCCGGGGCCCCCAGCGGACCCGCCAGGTCGATGATCGACCGGATGAAGGCGCGAGCCTTTTGTCGTGCCGTCGGGTCGGGCAAAGTCAGGTGCAGGCGCCCTTTGACCCAGCCGGCCCCGGTGCCGACGGCCGCCAGCGCCAAACCGTGCTCTTCGAGCAGGCTGCGGAGCGCGTCGGGATGGATGGCGTCCGGGCCGGGCGGAAAGACCTCGATGGCGTCGAACCCCAGTTCCTGCGCCTTGCGGCAGGCCGCCGGCAGATCGTCCCAGAACACAAAGGGCCCGCCGCGCGCTTCGGGAACAAGACTGACGGTGACGCTGGAACAGATCATAGAGGCTGACGGATGGACGCCGTGGGGAGGGGGGATCTTGTGCGGTTACAACTTACGACAGAAAGAGCGGCTTCAGGTGGCGATGATAAAGGTTCTCGGTGACGTTGCGGGAGATGGCCGGCTCGCAGGCGGTGAGCATGTCGAGGTATCGCCCGCCCATCTGCGCTGCAATCTTGTAACCGACATGAATCAACTGCCGAAGGTGCGCATTGAACTCCGGGCAGCTCGGGTCGTGGCGCAAGGCCGCCACGAATTGCTGGCTCGTCCAGTTCTGCACCGCCTGGGCTGAAGGAAGTTTCTTCGGATCGATGTCGATGACCGCGGCATAGGGCGCGCACAGCGCGTCTTGTTTCTCCAACGCCTTGGCGTAGATCTCCTTGGCCGTGGCCAGCCCCTCGCCTCCCGACTCGGCCATCCCGATCACTTCTTCTAGCCAGGTCGTGCCGGCCGTCTTGATGTGCAGGCCGGCCCCGCTGCGGGCCAGCGCCCGGCGGATGGGGGCGTAAATCGAGAATTTGTCGCTCCCCGAATGGACGCTGAGTTTCAAGTTCTGCGGCAGACCGAACCTGGCGACCGCAAAGGCGATCACGGCCAGATCCTGCTGGAATTCTTTCTCGAACTGCGTCAGGTCGCCGACGTAATCGACCCCCTTGTTAAAGCGGCCCGTGAATTTTGGGGCGATGGTCTGCAGCGGGATCTTTTCGTCGGCCAGCGCGGCCAGAATCACCAGCAGCTCTGGCGGAGTCTGGGGGCTGTCGGTCTCGTCCATCGACACTTCGGTGATGAATCGCCCTTCTCCCTTTGCCTTGGCGATGTGGCGGTAAATCGCCCCCGCTTCTTGCACGGCCCGCAGGTACTTGGCGGCCACGCGTTCGATGTCGGCCCGGGTGGTGGCGAACGGCTCTTCAATGCCCGGAATCTGCAATCGGCCGACCAGGTCGCCGTGGCGATCGACGAAGGCCGTGACGGCTTCCGGGGCGGCCGGCTGGCCGATCGAATCGGCCACGTCGATCGTGTAGAAATCGGAAGAGGCGATAAATCCGTCCACCGTTTCCAGGCGGATGTGGTCGGCATCGACGTGATACGGTTTCTTCCAACCGAGCTCGCGGACCGCCGCGTCGGCCGCCTCGCGCACGCTGGCGGGCTGCGAGCCGACGATCGTGTGCTCCCGATGCGATTTATTCCATACAGGGACGACGTCGGCGCCCTGTTCGGCGGCGAGCAGGCAAGCCCGCAACTGGGCCTTCGCCTGATGCGCAAACCGATCGCCGACCCCAAACGAGTATTTTGCCAGCGTGAGCATGGAAGGGCAGGTACAAGGGGGGAATTCGATCCAGGTTGACGGCACTAATCTATCGCCGCCGCCTGACGGGTACAACCTGCGGCGGTAGTGGCCCAAGATCGAGTTGGGCGATTTTGAACCACCCGGCGGTTACGGCGAACCTGACTTGAGTAGCCACGGGAGAAACCACGCGACAAAGCCGCCGACGGCCACCCATGCGACCGCCAGCACAGACGGAATGGCAATGGCCAGCAGTACCACCTTAACCAAGGGCGGCGCTCCCGATGTCTGCCGATCCGATGCGCCGGATGCCGGTTCAGACGGCGCTCGATACGGGTTCTCGTCCATGGCGCCTATTCAGCGGTACCTTGGGCGTCGATCCACGTGCCGGTTCTTAAACTCCGTCGCGTCGTCAGGGCGACACAAAGGGGACACCGAAAGGTCGAATTATGTAATTGGACCTGTCCCGGACCTGTCCCCATTAACCGCTCTCGCCGGCCGCCGTCCTGCCTAGTGAGCAAGCGCTCGACCATTCCCAATCCTCCGCGCTGGCCACCATGCGCGGGGCGAACCGGATCGCCGTGAATGTAATCGCCTCCGGATCAACGATTCGCATCCGGCCAACGTAGGCTTCGATAACGGTGCGTGCAAGAAGGCGAGGGCTTAGCGACGCTCCAGGCACGCCCTTCGGAATTGCAGAGCGCGTGCCACCCGCCCGCCACGAGTCGGGCGGTCCCCTTCGACCACCCTCAAACCGGTTTCACCGCTCGTCGGCCGAGAGCGTGAGGGTCTCGTAGATCTTTCGCACGTCGTCGGGCTGTAGAGCCCAGCGGTAGGCCGGATGCACTTCCCAGTCGAAACCGAAATCCGCAAATTCATTTTGCAGGTAACGATTCTCCTCAAAGTATCGACGCACGATCCCGTTGGGGACCTCCTTCCTCGCGGTCAAAAAGTTTATTTTGTACATAAATGCTGCCAAATCCTTCGGCGCCGCCACTCGTCGATTGGCGAACTTAAATTCGCCAGACTGCATCACGTTTTCGATTTTCTTTAATAACGCGTCCGTCCCATATACGTACCCCTCCTTGGTTGTGCGTTCTCTACGGTTCGGCTTCATATTCAGCAGCAGGCGTTCTATGGCCGGCAGTTCAGACCGAAATTCGTTAATCGTGTCTTGAATTCGCCCTTGCGAGTATTCTTCAAATATCTCCTCAAAGTCCTCAGTAACGATCTTGCCGCCACCCCTTGGGCGCGATCGTCGGGCCGCGAGGGTACACAGCTTGACAAGATCCCTTGGACGCTTCCGGATGAGCGACATGAGCACACGGTACATCGGGGCATTTTCCCAATGACCAGAGCCGCGAAAGCGACTCTCGAATACGGGATCGAGGTAAGTTGCTAGCTCAGCCTGCAGTCGCTTAGCAAGCACTAGCTCGTTCAGGCTCCGACCAAAATAGGTCTCTATGCGTTTCGCCAGCAATAGAAAGATTTCATGATTCGTCCACGAGTGCCATACCACCGAGCCCTCAATCTTGTCCGTCGATTCATCAGACGTGCGCACGAGATAGTAAACATCAGAGCGAAGGCTGACGCGAAAGCGTATGCCGCGGTGCTCACGGCCGATATCGCGTATAGCATTCAATAAAGCAGAAATGCGGTGGACGTCCTCCGTCCGTCCGAGCCAACCCCGGTCCAAGTCATCAATGTATACGTGAACGAGTCTGCTAGACAGGAATTCATCGATGAGTAAACAGTTGGATGATTCCGTTCTACGCTCGCGCACAATGGCCACCAGCGAGTCGACGAGTGGTATCTTCTTCGCGATATCTTTCTTCGACTTTGACGGACCGAGCGCGAGCGCGTCGACGACTTTCTCCGTGATGATCGAAAGCATTCCGGTCTTCCAGTCCCGGATTGTTTTCAAAAAGTCCGACGTGTCGACGCCCAAGGACACGACATCGTCGGGCTTGATGAGTATGGCAACACGACCAGCCTCAGCGTCTTCACTCATCGCGACCTGAAACAACGCCGACTTTCCAATGCCCTTGTGCCCGACGAGGATTCGCAGGGGCAGGTCGGTGATGACCTGCTCATAGGTTGCTGTCTTAAAGTAGTATTCACGGAGCCGCGACGGTTCCTCGTCCTCGGCGGCCTCGTGGCCGAACAATTTCTGGATCTGGATTTCCTCGAAAGTCAGCACGGCCATGGTTTGTGCTCGAGTAGTAGTGCGCACCAAAACGTCTGGTCTGCGGGTACACTGCAACGGGGAATGCCACGAGGTGTTTTAACATACGGCAAAGCGGTATACAATCAGCAGTCGGACGCAGGCGCCACGGACCTCTTTCCGCGGCCAATCGGCTTATCTACGCAGCCAGGAGACACGCAGAACGTCGGGGAATAAATGACATCTGTTATGAACTGGTCCCGTCTTCGGTCGCTTGGTAACCTACGGATCTTGACACGGGCGTCGTACGCAGGGCTGGTGGTCGTGCCGCTCGTTGCAGGTGCTTGGCCGTTCGTGCGCGCTGTCGTGAATCGGTACAACGACGACGTCCACGATGGCCGCCGTCGTCTTGCGGAGGCGGCGGCCGCCCTTGAGGGAGAGCTTCGGGCCGCCCGCGCGGGGGTTGAGCATTATGCGCGATTAGACGAGAACTCCACCACGGCAGTTCGCGCGTCGGCGGCGCCCGGCGCGATTGATAAATTGGTGGAAGCAATCGCCCGGGTTGAAGACCGGCTTAATAGGTTCAGGGCGGAAATGCCGTTAAAGACGATTGCCGAGCCGCTCTTGCCGTGGAGTTGGGCCGTTGCTTTTTTCGCGGCCCTCTGCATCGCACTTGGACACGTCGTGTACGAGGCTGTAGCGCCCGAAGCTATAAAAGCCGGCAGCGCTGACAGCTTCGTTTCGCGGCGACTTGACGAATACGCACGGCATCCGTCGCCCGGATTGATCGAGGTCGCCACAGCGCATTTGAGGGCCAGCACATGCGGACGCGAACTGCTAACAAGGTACGAAGCCCCAGACTTTCCGGTAACGGAGGAGGTCGATATGGGCCGCCGTTTGGAACTTGTTCGTGCTGGCGCAACCGCAGAGTACGAGGCGTACTCGGCGCGATCGGCCTGCGGGCGCGGCGTTTGTACAGCTTTATATGGAATCGGCCTCTTGCTGTTAAGCGCACTGATCTACCAGCAGTGTAGAGCAGTCGCGAGCGCCGCGGGGTGGGTTGGGCCATAGAAGGTACAGCGGGTCAGAACGGTCACAACGATTCTTGAATCGTTTCGCTCTCAGCCTCGTTTTCTCTCTTAATTGGGCCCGCACACGCACACGCTGCCGGTACGACCCAATCCTCCGCTCTAGCCACAAGGCGCGGCGAACCGGATTGGGGTGAATGTGATCGTCTCCGGATCAACGATTCGCACCCGGCCAAGGTAGGCTTCGATCCGGGTCGCTGCAAAAAGATGAGGGTTATCGACGCTCCATGCACGCCCTTCGGAGCACCTCAGGGGCGTGCCACCCGCCGAGAGCAGAATATGGCTTGCCTGGAAAATTTCTTCAGGTAAGCAAAGGGACCAGTCAACGACAAGGCGAAAGATAGGAGGCCGAGAATGGGACCGAATGGCACGCCCGCGGGCGACGATGGACTGATTCTGGCGTTGGCGGCCGGCGCGACGGTGCGCGAGGCCGCGGAGCAAGCCGGCGTGGGGGAACGAACCGTCTACCGCCGGCTGGCGGACGCCGACTTTCGGCAGGCCGTCAGCGAGGCCCGTGACCGGCTGTTTGATGCGGCCCTGGGCCGGCTGGCCGGGCTCGCCAGCAGGGCGGCGGAGACGTTGGAGCGGCTGATGGAAAGCGACAGGCCGTCCGAGGCCCTGGGGGCCGCGAAAGCCGTGCTGCAACTGGGGCCGCGGCTGCGCGAGGCGGCTAACATCGAAGAGCGGATCAGCCGCCTTGAAGACGAGAACGACGAAGAGATCGAGGGGATGCAAACGCCCGCGGGCAACGACGAACTGGTTCTGGCGTTGGCCGCCGGCGCCAGCCTGCGTGAGGCGGCCGAGCAGGCCGGCCTCGAGGAACGAACGGCCCGCAGCCGGATCGCGGACGCCGACTTTCGCCGGGCCGTCAGCCGGGCCCGCGGCGGCCTGTTCGCTGCCGCCCTGGGCCGCCTGGCCGGTCTGGCGTGCAAGGCCACCGCCGTCTTGGAGCGGCTGATGGCAAGCGACCAACCGTCGGTGGCCCGGAGGGCCGCGAAGGCCGTCTTGGAGCTTGGGTCGCGGTTGCGGGAGTCGACCGAACTGGACGAGCGTCTAACTCGCTTGGAAGAGAAGGCCGACGAAGAGCCCCGCTGGAACCAAACGCCCGTCATCATCGACAACAACGGGTGGTACGGCGAGGATTCGCCCTGAAGGCCGGCGAAGGTTGAAAGGCGGCAAGCCCGGATTGTTTCATCGGCCGCCACCAAGCGCGAAGCGTAAGCGAGGAGCACGACGCAACTTCCCTCGCTCACGCTTCGCGCTTCGTGTCGGCGCCTACGGGGCCGGTGAATAATCCGCGCCTCGCTCGCCCGCGTTCTGGCGAGCGCGGCTACCCGCAGTCATGCCCGACGTGCCGACGCCAGATCGGTTCATCATCTGCCAATCTCCGCCATTGTCTGGCCCGACTTAGTCGACGCCGGCCTTGATGTGATGCCGTGGAGACAACAGCGGCAAGATGCCGCCGCTACAAAATTGACCGGCGAATGTCTGCCAATGTCTACCAAACTCTGCCAATGTCTGCCAAACTCTGCCAATGTCTGCCGCGACGTCGTCGGCACCGAGCTGGTGTGATGCCGTGCGGACCACGGCGGCAAGATGCCGCCGCTACGGACTCGGCCGCAGGGCCGGCCACAAAGTCTGAGCCCACCACGCCTAAACGCGTTGACCCGAGGGCACCCTGTGGAATGAGCGTGAGGAAGCGGGTTTTCCCGCGATCAATTCCACCACCAGAGCCGGCCGCGGCCCTGGCTGGCGTTTGTATGCACGCCCGCCAGCTCGTCGCTCGTCTCCTTGCGCGAGGCCTCGGCCCAGGAATCGATCTGCACGCCCCCCGACGCGCTGAAGATATAGCCGTCGCGGGCCGCCACCACGCTGGCCTTGCTGTCGACTTGTTTGGGGGTTTTGTAGACGTGCGTCGGGAAGCGCTCGGCCGACAGCAGCGTGGCCAGATCGACCGCCGCCTTGGCGATCAAGTTCTCTTTGACGATCAAAGCGGCCACCACCGCCAGGTCGATGCAATTGCGGAGCTCGCCGAAGATCGGTTCCTTGACCGAGAGCTCGTCATACTTCTTGGTCATCTGGTCGGCCCACTTCTGAGCCAGCGGGCTGGCCTTGCCCGTCTGCTTGAGCCGTCCATCGGCTCCCAGAAGATCGTTTTCCGACATGGCCTTGACCCCTTGACCGCGGAGCTGCCAGGCCAACCCTTCCTGGTCGGTCAGCAGCGGAAGATAGTTCGTGGTCAGCCACCATCTTGGCAGCAGATTTTGATTTCCGGTCGCGCTGGTCGATTTGAGCATTTGCAGGTAGCTGGCCAAGCCTCGCACGGGCGACGGATCGAAGTTCATTCCCAGACGCTTCATTCGGTAGTCGGCGCCCAGCAAAACGTGGGCAAACCGGCTCTCTGGAGGAACGCCGCCGAAGCGAATGTTCTGTGGACCGAGCTCGCGGGCCATGGCCTCGGCCAGGTCGACCACGCCGCCGGTGGGCGAAACCAACGTGGCCGCCATGTTGCGGACGCGGGCCAGCCCGGCTTCGGTCGGATCAATCGAGCAAAGAATGCCCCCACGTGCGGCCTCCTTGGCGGTACGCAGGGCGATCAGCAGATCGTCCAGTTGCATCACAGGGCGACCGGTTGTCACCCCCACCATGTTGCCGCGGCCGTCAACCTGCCATCCCTCCGCGTAGCCGGCCAGGACGATGTCGTTCTGCTCCGGGTAGACGAATATGTATTCGATGCGCTGCAGTCCGGCCAGAAACCGCATCTCGTCGGGCAGCCGTCCCTCCTCGCTGACGATTGCCGCCAGCGCTTCCTCCAACCCGCGAAGCGAGATTTTGCGCAGCTTGGCCGGCCCATTCAATTCGCCCGGCACCTGCTGAAGGTTGTCGAGCCAGTACTGCCGCAGGCCGTTGTGGTCCTTTTCTGCATTCGACAGCACGCCGCGGGCGTCGACGGAGATGCCGCCCACCGCCTGCGAGAAGAACTGCCCATGCGCGGGCGCCCCGGTCACCGCCACCGTCGCCAGGGCAACCATCGCGGTAACAGCGATGGCCCTCGACGACGAAAGCCGCATGCATCGCAACATATCGCCCATCGGTTTTCGGCGCGCCAACAGCATACAGTTTCTCCGCAGAACTGCTCCGTCCCAGTCAAGCCATTTTAATCCCTTTTTGCTGGGACGCACGCTTTCTGTAGCAAAAAAACCGGCGAGTTGGCGCCAATTGCGCCACAACGGACCGGGTAACCCGTCTAAACCCGGAGGCACTGCCCACGAAGGGGGGCTTCGGGAGCCACTCGTTCAACCGGCCGAATCGACGATCGACAAATCGGGGCAGATCTCCGCCAGCCGCCTTCCCAGGTACCCCACGATCTGCTTGGTGGTGGGCATCTTTCGGGCGCGCTCGACGATCGACGACGTGTCCGACTGCGAGAGCTTCTTGGCAAGCTCCTTCATGATCGGGACGAACGCCGGGCTCATGCTGTAGCTCCGCAAACCCATGCCGAAAAGCAGGAGAAACGGGCGTGGGGCGGCCGCCATCTCGCCGCACAGCGTCACCGGTTTGCCCATGTCGAGGCAGGCGCGGACCGTCTGATACAACACCTCGACGACCGCCGGGTTGAGCGGCTGGCAGAGGTGGCTGACCTTCGGGTTGTCGCGATCGGCGGCGGTCAGGTACTGCACGAGGTCGTTGGAGCCGATCGATACGAAGTCGGCCTCCCTGGCCAACTGGCGGACCGTGACCGCGGCGGCGGGCACTTCCACCATCAGCCCGATCGGCACCTGGCCGAACGGCAAGCCGTCGCGCTCGAGCTGGCGGTAGGCCCGCCGCACCAGGCTGCGAACGCGGCGCAGCTCGTCGAGCGTGGTGATCATCGGGAACATCAGTCCGACCCGCTTCTTCGGCCCATGCTCGGGCGCCGCCGCCCGCAGCACGGCGCGAATCTGCGTCAGAAAGAAGGCCGGGTGCTCGAAGGAGAGACGAATCGATCGCCAGCCCATGAACGGGTTCGCCTCGTGCTCCAGGCCGAGATACCGCATCTTTTTATCGCCTCCCACGTCGAGCGTGCGGAAGGTGACGCGCCGGCCGGGACTGGCGGCGATCACGGCTCGGTACGCCTCGACCTGCTCCTCTTCGTCGGGGACGTCATGGTGCGTCAGAAAGAGGTACTCGGTGCGGTACAGGCCGACGCCGCAAGCGCCCATCGAGGTGGCGGCCTTGACGTCGGAGAGATTACTGATGTTGGCCAGCAGCTCAACCGGCTCGCCGTCGGCCGAGAGGGCGGGTTGGTCGCGGTTGTGTGCCAGGTGGTCTTTCAAATCGACAAATTCCCGCCGCAGCCGCCGATACGCTCGAGCGGTCTCGACGTCGGGATGGATGACGACGTGCCCTTCGCGGCCATCAACCACGAGCAGGTCGCCGTCGACGACCTCGTGCAGAATGCCCGGCACGCCCGACACGGCCGGAATCCCGTGGCCGCGCGCCAGAATAGCCGCGTGGCTGGTGCGTCCGCCCACCTGGGTGACAATGCCCACAACCTCGCGCTTATCGAGCGTGATCACGTGCGACGGGATCAGCTCGTTGGCTACGAGGATGACCGGGCCGCTCATCTGGCTGGGCGGCGAGGCGACGTCGGTTAGATGCTGATTCAGCCGGGCCACGACGTCGCGGACGTCCGCCAGCCGCTCGCGCAGATACTCGTCGCTGGTTCGCTCAAACAGGGCGGTGTACTCGTCGAGCAGCTTGCGCAGTGCCGCGGGAGCCGTATGGCGCGACTCGACGATCCAAGCGCGGATTTTCGCCGTCAGGGCCGGGTCGTGCAGGATCGATTCATGCACCTGAAAGATCGCCGCCGCCCGCTGGCCGAGCTGGCTGCTGACTTTCTGGTGGAGCGCCTTAAGGTCGCGGGCGGCCTGGTCTCGCGCCTGGTCGTAGCGGGCAAGTTCGCGGAGCACCGCGTCGTCATCCGGCAATTCGACGTCGGAGCCGGGAAAAATCTCGTGCAAGCAACAGGCCCGGCCGATCGCTACGCCCGGCGAAACGGGCACGCCCCGGCGGCTTAGCTGCACCCGGTGGCCGCCGGCGCGGCGCGCGGGCGCGGCCGCTCCGTCGCCGGCGTGGTGGGCCGGCGAACCAGACGGCGCTTTTTCTCGGGGCCGCGAAGTGCGGCGGCGCGACTTGCTCATCGTTGGCTGGGAAGCTTCTGCGCGTGGCACCCAATCGACCAGTATATCGTCATCCCGGCCGCGTCTTCCATCCGTTCGGGTGATGACGTACACTAGGAGAGACTTTCTCCCAGATCGCCATCAAGGGAGGGTCGGCTCCTAGCTGCTGCGGGGCAACAGCGCGCCGAGCGGCTTTGCACACCGGTCCTGCAACCGCATCCGAACGCCGAATGCCAGCGAAAGAACCATCGACATCACCGGAGCTCGACCTACTGGGACGGCTGGCCACTGAGGACGTGCCGCTTTCAACGGCCGTGGCCCTCTTTCCACGAATCGACCGCGCCAAAAGGGCGGTTGAAGTTTGCGTTCGCTCGCAAACCGCCGAATTGGTCTGCAAGCGGGAAGGGGAAGAGCTGGTCGTGCAGCCCTGGCGACTGCGGTTTCTGTTGAACGATCCCGGAACGTGGGTCACGGACGGTGACGCCGCGGCGTACCATTTGCGGCTGAAGCCCGACGCCCAAGATCGCTACGTCGCCGGGGGCGAGCAGTTCGTCCGGGATCTGTTCGAGACCTTCGAACAGTAGGACACGCTTCGGGGCGGCCCGGCCGCTACCGCTTCATCAGCGTTTCGTCCATGTTCAAAAGGACGTTGCTCACCACCGTCCAGGCGGCTAACTCGGCCAGGTTCATGTCCGCGGGAGCCGGTCCAAGCGGATCGGTGGCAAGCTTCTGGGCTTCGGCCGGACTCTCTCGGAAACGGGCCGCCCCTTTTTCATAAAGCTCCACGAGGCGGGCAAGCTCCTCCTCGCGCGGCGGGCGGGCCACGCACAGGCGAAAACCGTATCGCGCCCGATCGGCTACGGTCGATCCACCATCTCGTGCGATGCGGCGGGCCAGCGCCTGCGAGGCTTCGACGTAGACCGGGTCGTTCAAGGTCACCAGCGCCTGCAAGGGCGTATTGGTACGCGTGCGGCGGACGATGCAAACCTCACGATTCGGAGCGTCGAACGTGGCCATGGACGGGTAGGGGTTTGAGCGCCGCCAGGTGGTGTAAAGCGCGCGGCGGTAGCGATCGTCGCCCCCACTCGTCTGCCAGTCGATGCCGCTGCCGAAGGCAGCGCTGAGGCCGATCGACGGCTGCGGCGGCTTGACCGGCGGCCCGTACATCTTGCTGCTCAGCAGGCCGGCCACCGACAGCGCCTGATCGCGGACCATTTCGGCCGAGAGGCGAAAACGCGGGCCGCGGGCGAGCAACCGGTTGTCGGGATCGGTGGTTTCAAGCTCCGGCGTGACGCGAGACGACTGCCGGTAGGCGGCCGAGGTGACCAGAAGCTTGATGAACGCCTTCATGTCCCATTTCAAGCGCACGAGTTCGGTGGCCAGCCAGTCAAGCAGCTCCGGATGGTAGGGGAGATCGCCCTGCGAGCCAAACTCCTCGCTGGATGCCACGATGCCGATGCCGAAAAGCTGTTCCCAGCAGCGGTTCGCGATAACCCGCGGCGTCAGCGGATTGTTTGCGTCGACGAGCCAACGGGCCAGCGTCAGACGGTCGAGCGCGGCGCCGGGAGGCAGGGCCGGGAACGCCGCCGGGGTCCCCTCGCTAACTTCCTTGCCGACGTCCAGGAAATTGCCCCGATGCTGAATCTGCGTCTTGCGGCGCTGACCTGCAGGCAGCTCGCGCATTCTCGGGACGGTGGCCGGTTTTATCTCGGCCAGTTGCCTGTCGAGCGCCGCGACTCGATCGCGGATGGGCTGTAGTTCCGGGGCAATCGAGAGGTAATGTTGCGAGATCGCATTGCTAGCTTCGACCGTTCGTTGATCAGGCGGGATTCGCAAGGCGTCGACCACCGCACCTGGCGTGCGAGCCAACTCTGCCGCCCGCCCATCGTCGGTCGCCGAAAGCCGGAAGTGCCCCAGTGTGTGGTTAGGCGACTGAAACGCATGCTCCAGTTTCACCGTGAGCTTGGAGCCCATCTTGGTCTCCAAGGGCGACCGGAGAACGAGCGTCAGGCCGTGTGGCTGACCGGTTTGTCCCCCAATCGCCCAGCCTTTCTGCTTCAACGAATTCTCGTCCCGACCCGGCCTGTCGAGCGCGTCCGACGCATTGAAATCCGGCTGCGAGTAGTCGGCCACGGCCGCGGCCAGCTCGACGGGCTGTGGGCCGCCGAACGACAGTTCGCTCTTTGGGTTGGGCGCGTCCTTGTTTTCGCCCGACCAGACCGGTTCGTGCCGGTCGTTGAGGACGATCAGCCGAAAGCCGGCCAACCGGCCATGTAGCCCGTTGTCGGTGCGGTTCCAGACGACGACCCGATCGAGCGGTTGTTCGCTTTTGAGGTCGAGCTCCCACCAGGGGTTCTCCGAGACCTCGCTGTGCGTGGTCGACTTCGCCTCGCTGTAGTGGCCGTCGGTGTTGCCGTCGATCGCCAGCCTGGCCGGTCCGTCGAACGCGGTGCTGCTCTGCGAGGCCTCGCCGCGAAGGGCCAGGTTGTCGTCGCCACGAAATGCCTGCACCTCGGCCAAGGAGAGGATTTTCTCTTTGCCAGGTAACTCGATTCGCACGTATCGGCCCAGCAGAGGCTGGTCCGTCGGCCGCTCGATCGTTGCCGTGATGCGCGACAGGACAAAATTCCCGGCGGCGTAACCGGGGCCTTTCCCGGGCAGCGCGTCGTCTGGCAGGACGTCGAGCTGGAGGGCGCGGATCGTGCCGGGCTCGGGCATGGTTTCGATGGTCAAGACATCGTTCGCCGCGCCGGCCGCCACATGAATCTCGCCCGTTTCTGCGATGTTGGCGGCCGCGCCGGCCTGTGACTTCGCGAGAGCGGGTTTGAGCACCCGACGCTGCAAATTCAGCGGAAATGCCTCTTCCCAGCGGGCCTGGCCGGCGGCCAGTTCGGGTGTCATCGTGCCGAGCGTCTCTTTGAGCGCGGCCGACTCCTGTTGCCACCGGGTGCGCTGCCGTTGTTGCTCGTCGGTGTACACCGGAAGCAGGGGCGATTCGTCGCCGCGGTCGGCATCTTCGCTGTTGTTGAAGAAGGCGAAGAATCGAAAATATTCTTCCTGCGAGATCGGGTCGTACTTGTGGTTGTGACACTGGGCGCAGGCCATCGTCGTGCCCATCCAGACGGCCATCGTAGTGTTGACCCGGTCGACGACCGCCACGTTGCGGAACTCCTCGTCGTTCGTCCCCCCCTCGTTGTTGGTCAACGTGTTGCGATGAAAGGCGGTGGCGATGAGCTGCTCTTCGGTCGGGTTGGGGAGCAAGTCGCCGGCAATCTGCTCGATGGTGAACTGGTCGAAGGGCCTATTGTCGTTCAGGGCCCGGATGACGTAGTCGCGAAAGAGCCAGATCGTGCGGGGCGGGTCGTCGGCATATCCGGCCGAGTCGGCGTAACGGGCCAGATCGAGCCAAAGATGCCCCCAATGTTCGCCATAGGCCGGGCGGTCCAGAAGGCGATCGACCAGTTTCTCATAAGCCTGCGGATCGGCGTCGGCCACAAAGGCGTCGACCTCTTCGACGCTCGGCGGCAGTCCGGTCAGGTCGAGCGATACGCGGCGAATGAGGGCGTAGCGGTCGGCTTCGGGCGAGGGGCGCAAGCCTTCCCGCTCTAAACGGGCAAGAAGGAAGCGGTCGATGCCGTTGCGAGGCCAGGCGACATCTTGTACGGCCGGCAGTTCGGCCCGAACCGGTTTGACATAGGACCAGTGCCCCTCGTAGTTCGCCCCCTCGCGGATCCACTGGGTGATTACGTCGATCTCATGCTGGCTCAGCTTTTTGCCGCTGGCGGGAGGCGGCATGAGTTCGTCGGGGTCGTTCGACGTGATCCGCGCCACGAGCGCACTCTTTTCCGGTTGTCCAGGCACGATCGCCGCGTAGCCTCCCAAGTCGGCTTTGATGCCGTCGGCCGTATCGAGCCGCAAACCATCACTTCCTCCCTTACGCTCGGCGGGGTCGGGGCCGTGACATTTAAAGCAGGCGTTCGACAGAACGGGCTTTATATCGCGGTTGAAGTCGACTTCGCGAGGAGGCGCGGCGGAGGCGTTTGTCGGAGGAACTAGCAACAGAAGGAAAGCAATGCGGCGCATGCGGCGGGAGCCTATCTGGTTGATCGGCGTCGAAGGTCGGCGGGCTAACAATATTCTATCTGACCCGGGTTAGGCCTGCCAAACGGTGAAGGGGTTTGGTGCAGTATCCAGGGCCAAACTGTCGCGCACCTGGCGCTGCCTCCGCCGACCGTCGGTTTGCCGGTGTTCGTGACCCTTGCATCTTGGTAGTCTGACGAAGGGAGTAATCGACAAGAAACGGCGACGAAGAACTCCGATGCGGCGGCTGCAGTTCTCGCTCAGGTCTCTCCTGGTCATGGTTGGCTTCGTCGCCCTGGCGGCCGGAAGAACAAGTATGCTGGCAAGCCGCCAGCGCGACGCGGTGCGGGCCATTCGCGAGATCGGCGGTGTCGTCTGGTACGACTACGAGAAGCCCGACCTCAATCGGGGCTACCGGATGACGGGTGGCCATCTGGACGGGGCCCTGGTCGACTTCTTCCACGACGTAATCGCGGTCCGCCTGGCCGGTCCACGGATCGGCGACGAAGACCTGGATCTTCTTCGACGGCTGCCGCGATTAACGAGCGTCGTGCTGCAGGATACGATGGTTACCGACGCGGCCATCAACCGATTGAAGACCGGCTTACCCGAATGCAGAGTCGAACGGTTCGACACCTTCGACATAACACCCGCCGCTGTGCAACGGGCCCGGTGAGCCGTCGCGCGCAAAACGATGGGAGCAACGCAATGCCTGTCGAGGACTATGATCGTGCCGGGCCGTCCCTTGCCCGGCAGGCCGCAACCGTGGTGAGGCCGACGCTGGTCGTGATTCTGGCGGCCATGACGGCGCAGCGTCCTTTCGCTGCCGCGGAGCCGCCTTCGGCGAGCCAAGAGAGCGCCGCGCCGACTGAGGCGACACGCGACGAGCGCGAAAAGCTGCGTTACGCCGGGCGGAGATTTGACGACTGGCGGGACCAGTTGCTCCACGACCTCGATTCCAAAACCTGCCTGCAAGCGATGGCCGCCATCCTCGCCTTCGGCAGAAGGGGTTACGAGGAGGAATCGATCGCGGCCCTCACAAAGATGGTGCACGACGATCGATTCGACGTGGCGATGGAGGCGACCCAGACCCTGGGGCAGATCGGCGGCAACGCGGTTGCGGCGCTCATCGACGGGCTAGCCGACCAGCGGCCACAAGTTCGCATGCGCGCAGCACAGTCTGTCGGCCGCCTTGGGCCGAATGCCAGGACAGCCGTCGCGCCGCTCGCGAACCTCCTGAACGACCCGCAGGAGGCGGTTCGCGCCTCGGTTGCACGTGCACTCGTCATGGTCGCGGCCGACGACGGTGCGCTGCACCCCGTCTTCGAGCGGCTGTCCGCGGGCGACGACGTCCTGGTGCGACGCGCGCTGGTCGAGGGGCTGCAAGCAAATCCGCCGCACGATGGTCCCTTGCTTCGGCTGCTCATCCGGGCGGTCGATGACGAAGACGGGAGTGTCCGCTCCACGGCCGCCCTTGCGATTGCGGAGTGCGCTCCGCCAAATCAGCCGGTGATCGACGCCCTGAAGAGGCACCTGCGCGAGAGCGACACGCGAACCTGGCAGAGCATGCTCAACACCCTGGGAACGCCCGGCAACTCCGCGACAAAAGTCGCGGTGCTGGCCGATGTGGTTACCTCTTCCGATGAGCTCGCCCATGTGAAGCAGCAGGGGCACCTGATGCGCGCCATCTCTTTGCTGGGCGGCGCCCGTGAGCAGGCGGAGGTCGCCGTGCCGGCGTTAACCGCTGTTGTCGAGGGGAAGGTCGCCAACCTCGATGATCCCGCGTCGGTGTCGATGGCTATCGATGCGCTCGGCCGAATCGGGCCGGCCGCCAAGCGGGCTATCCCGGCTCTGGAGCGCTGGATCTTCGACGAAGATCAGTCGGTTCTCGGCAACGGCGACACGCTGGAAAAACACGCCCGCCTCGCGCTGCGGAAGATCGTTCCTGCCAACGATGAGACGCGCGACGCCGAATCGCGTCGTACTGAATGACCGGCTTCGAGCGTTCGGAGGTCAGATGCGTACGAAGATCCGCTGGCGGTACAGCCAGACGCAGATCAGCCACAACGTGAAGACAACGAGCACCATTCTGCCGATCGGCTCGAAGGCGGAGTCGAGATGCCCGTAGGCCGTAAAGACGCCTGCCCCGAAATGACGCTCGACGCTTTTGGCCAGCCAGCCTCGGTCGCCGCCGAGGAGCTGACTCAAGCAGTAGATCGCGATCGAGTTCATTCCCACGACCACCAACGGCCACGCCGGTCGCTCCCAGCCCGTCATATCGATCAGGGCATAAAACGCTGCGAGCATCAACAGCGTCCAACCTGTGCTGAAAATCGCCCAACTCGGCGTCCAGATTCGCTTGACCGACGGACACACTCCGCTCTGGTCGAGGCCCCAACCGGCCGCCAGGAAAACGCTCCCCCAAACGATCAGCAGGAGGAGTTTTTTCGCCCCCGACGAATTGCCTCGCATCAGGCCGCCCGCGATCAGACCGAAGATCATCGTCGCCAACGACGGGACGAAGTTGAGCGTCGTATAACCTCCCTCGTTGAACTCGAATCGTTGGACCTGCGGCGGATCGGCATCCGCTGACTTTTCGCGAGGGAACCAGTTCAAAAGTACCCGGTCGGCCGCCGCGGCGACGTTCGTGTTCTTGTCCCAATGCGCTTCCAGCCCCTGCAGATGCGGCCAATCAGCGGGCAGGCCTACCTGCGCGTAGTCGAAATCGGCCGGCGGAGTCGGCCAGGCGTAAAACAATCCCCAGTCGGCAAGAAGAACGGCTGCCGCGACGGTGAACTGCAGCCACGCGGGCCGGTTCCAGAGCAGAAATAGGAACGCGTATCCCAAGCCGATCTGGCACAAAACGTTCGTGAATTGCCAGTTGGTCTGCGTGCTCGAATTGGACGTCAAGAAAACGCCCAGAAACACCAGCACGGCGGAACGATAGATCGCGTGGGCGAGCATCCATCCGTAGCTCTGACCACGCGCCTGCCGGGCCGCGTAGGAGTAGGCCATCGCCACGCCCACCATGAACATGAACGACGGCTGAATCAAATCCCAAAAAGCGCACCCGCGCCAGGCGACATGGTCGGTGTGGTAACCCAGGGCCTGCCACGCCGGATCATCCTTGAACGGCTCCTGCCTGGCGACCGCGGCCAGTCTGAATCCAGCCGAGGCCATCGCCAGCATGATGAAACCACGGTAAGCATCGAGCGACCCAAGGCGTTTGGGGAGCGGGTTTTTCAAAACGACCGCCATCTGGGCTCACCTCACGTCGCTCAGCCCCGAAATCCAGACCGTTAATCGGCGCAGCCCGACTTGCCCCGGCTCACTTCAGCGCCGGCGGATTCAGGGGCGCTTTTGCCCCCTTCTCGATGCCGAGAAGCTCAACCTCAAACAAGAGGGTGGCATTCGGCGGAATGACGCGGTTGCCTTGCTCGCCGTAGGCCAGGTTCGACGGTATGAAAAGTTGCCACTTGTCACCCACCTTCATCAGTAGCAGCCCTTCGGACATGCCCTTAACCAGGTTGGTGATCGGGAACGTGATCGGAGCGCCATTCTTGTACGAGCTGTCGAATTCCTTGCCGTTGATAAAGGTCCCTTTGTAGTGAACCTGGACGGTGTCGGTTTTCTTGGGCGTCTCGCCCTTACCGCTTTTGATCACTTTATACTGCAAGCCGCTCGGCAACGTCTTGACTCCTTCCTTCCTCTTGTTGCTTGCCAGGAAAGTCGTCCCCTCTTCCTTGTTCTTGGCCGCCTGCTCTTTGGCCTTCGCGGCGTACTTCTCGCCTAGGAACTTCTGAATGGCCGCCATGGCGTCTTTCATCTCTTCTTCGCTCATCGTCGGCTCTTTGCCGGTCATGCCCTCCCTCAGCGCGGCGAAGAAGACTTCCTCGTCCAGTTCGACTCCCTGCTGGTTGAACTGCTGGTAGATTTGCTGCCCCATGCCAAAGCCTTGCATGTAGCTGATGGTCTTCAGCAACTTGGCTTCGTCGTCGGTGGTAAGCTTGAGATCGAGCCCCTTCTTGGGGCTTTTCTTCGCGGGCTTTTCGTCGGCGGACTCGTCGGGCTGGTCGTCCGAAGGCTGCGCTTGATCATCGTCACTCAATTCCTTCGACGGCGCGGCCGGAGCGGCTGGCTTTCTCTTCGACTCTTGAGCGATGGCGACCGACGCCATCAAGACAAGGCACAAAAACCATGATAAAAAACGCATTGATTTGTTCCTCTTCTGAATAACGCCCCGATGAAGTCTACTGGCCGGCCGTTCGCTGCTCGGTGATTTCGATCGCCTTCAGCAGCCCGCGGGCCTTGTTCAACGTCTCCTGGTACTCCTCGGCCGGCACGCTGTCGGCGACGATTCCTGCCCCCACCTGCACATACGCCTGATCGCCCTGCAGAACCATCGTTCGCAAGGCGATGCATGTGTCCATGTTGCCGCTGAAATCGAAGTAACCAACCGCCCCTGCGTAGGGGCCGCGGCGGTGCGGCTCCAGTTCGTCGATGATCTGCATGGCCCGCACCTTCGGTGCACCCGAGACGGTGCCGGCGGGCAAACAGGCCCGCAAGGCGTCGAAAGCGTCTCGCCCCGGGGCGAGCTCCCCCGTCACGTTCGACGTGATGTGCATCACGTGGCTGTATCGCTCGATCGTCATGACGTCGGTCAGTTCGACCGAGCCGTAGCGGGCCACGCGCCCGACATCGTTGCGGCCTAAATCGACCAGCATGACGTGCTCGGCCCGTTCCTTCGGGTCGCCAAGCAGCTCTTCAGCCAGCCGCCGATCTTCCTCTTCCGTTGTGCCGCGGCGGCGTGTCCCGGCCAAGGGCCGCACCGTCACTTTGCCGTCAACCACGCGCACCAGGATCTCGGGCGAGCTGCCTACGAGCGTTGCCTCTGGCATCCGTAAATAGAACATAAACGGGCTGGGGTTGACTACCCGCAACGTCCGGTAAATCTCAAACGGGGGCGCCTGGATGGTGGTCTGCAGTCGCTGGCTGAGGACGACCTGAAAGATGTCTCCGGCCCGGATGTATTCCAGACACTTCTCCACCGCCCCCTCAAAGCCTGCCCGGTCAAAGTTCGACCTGTAGCTTACCTGCGGATCGCCGGCCAGCTCGATGTCGGCCAGGCAAAGCTTCCCTTCCGCCGATCCCATTCGGCCCACGAGCTGATCGACCCGCCGACAAGCCTCCGCGTATTCGGCAGCCAGGGTGGACGCCTCGCCGCTCACCCGGGCCATGGCCACCACAAGCATCGTCTTGCGCACGTTGTCGAAGACCACCATGTGGTCGAAGAAGGCGAACGCGAGATCGGGCAAGTGGCGATCGTCGATGGGAGCATTCGGCAGATGTTCGCTGTAGCGAACCGTGTCATACCCCGCGTAGCCGACGGCCCCTCCGCAAAAAGGGGGCAGCCCCGGAACCGCCGCCGCTCTCATGGCGCCGATCCGGCGCCGGAGCTCCTCCAAGGGGTCGGGGGAATCAAACTCCTCCTTTCCCCCCACGCCGGACGGCGAGAGCGCGGTGACGGTCACCCGCTTCCCCCGGGCCTCGAGCAAAAGATAGGGGTCTCCCGCCAGAAAGCTGTAGCGGCCGACCTTCTCCCCGCCGATGACGCTCTCAAACAGGCAGGAACTTGCGCCGCTATCGAGCTTGCGAAACGCGGTCACGGGCGTCAGCATGTCGCCGGCAAGCTGACGGTAGACGGGTACGAGGTGCGCGCCGCGAGCCAGTCGGCAGAAGGTGTCAAAATCGGGACAGTGCTTCATCGCGAACGGGCTTGATTTCGGGGCGGGGCTTCCTAGCCGCCAAGTGAACGCGGCAGCGCCCGGCGGAATGTGTTCCGCTACGGCTTGCGCCTACCTCATTGTCAGGAGCGACCTGAAAACGACAAGCTCAAGGTTAACAAGAGCTTAGGCCAGCGGCAACGCCATGATGGGCCGCGTCTAATGGTTGAAAATGAACTCGGCGCTGTTGAGCAAAGCCCAGAACAGGTCGGCCAGCGCTTCCTTTTCGCTGGACGACTGGCCAACGTAGGCGCTCGCCCGCGACAGCTCGTCCGCGGTGGGGCGCCGGCTGAACGTGGCCAGGTACAAGGTCTCGATACGGCCGGGCGTGTCGAGATAGGGCAATTCGCTGACGGCCGACAACAACTGGCTGCGGTCGGGGCTGGCGGCCCCCGCGGTGAACGAGCCGTTCATCAGCGACAGTGCCTGCAGGATCGAAGTTTGTGCTTCGCTGCGGCGGGCGCTGTCGTCGGCGAATCGGGCCAAAAACTGCCCCCGCATACTGTCGTCGCTGAAGGGATTCGGGTTCGGGCTCTGCGGCTGCGCGGCATCGCGGGAGGCGGTCGCTTCCAGCAGGCTGTCGTAGAGCTGCTCCGGCGTCATGCGCTTTAGCGGCATCCGGGCGAAATGCTCCACCGGGTTGGCCGCCGGGACGTCGGGCGTTTCAGATTCGGATAATTCGCCGTCGGTCCGGCTAGAAAGCTGGTAGGCCCGCGTGGCGGCGATCGTTCGTACCAGAAACTTCAAATCGTAGTGGTGGCAGGCGAACTGGCTGGCGATTTCCTCAAACAGCTCGGGGTGACTCGGCGGATGGCGCTCGTCGAGATCGTCGACCGGCTCGACGAATCCGTGACCATAAAACAGGTCCAACAACCGGTTCACGGCCGCCTTGGCAAAGAGCCGGTTCTGACGTCCGGTGAGCCAGCGGCTCAGCGTAAGCCGGGCATCCTCGCCGGCCCGGAACGGCGGAGCCGAACCGTCCAAAAACCTGGCCTCAACCACCATATCGGTTTCGGGAATCTTGATGCTCAAAGGGCCTGCCGAGGTCGCGGCCACGGGCACGGCCTCGCCGCCCTGTTGCTCCATGTTCGGTTGCACCCCGCCGAAGAAGGCGGCCAGAGCCCAGAACTGCTGCCGTCGCCAGTGCGAGAAGGGGTGGTCGTGGCACTGGGCGCACTGCACCTGCATGCCCAGAAAGATCCGCGACGCGCTGGCGGCGAGATTTTCTGGCTTGTTCTCGTTCACCTGGAAAAAGGCCGCCGGGCTGGGGGCGAGGGTGGTGCGCCGGCCGACCGGCTGGGGCGCCGCCGCCGCGCTTAGCCGCGCCGTAAGAAGCTCGCTTACCAGGGCGTCGTAGGGCACGTTGGCCGCGAACCGCACCTTCAGCCAGGCCTCGAAAGCGGGCGCCAGCGCGCGCGTTTCGTTGTTGGTGTTCGTACCCGGCAGAAGCAGCTCGCGCCAAACGTTGGCAAAATGGGCGGCGAAACTGCCGCGGCTCAGTAAGTTCTCCACCAGGCGACGCCGCTTGTCGCTAGTCGCATCGTCTAGAAACGCCTGGGCTTCGGCTACCGACGGGATCTTGCCCGTGATATCCAGGTAGACGCGCCGCATGAACTCGGCGTCGTCCGCTCGGGGTGCCGGCGTGATCCCCGCGGCTCGCCAGCCGGCCTCAAAGGCGGCGTCGATACGCGCGGCGAGTTCTTCTGGCGTCAGGCATTCAGGCGCGGGAACGACCCCGTTCGAGGCGGGCCGCCGGCACGTCTCCTCGCCGGAAACCACCGAGCCACTAAGAAGAACAACTCCAAGGAGCGCCGCCCGCCAGATCGCACGATCACGCAAGTTCATGCCGACGCCTCCTTGACCCTATTACAGACGATTCGTCTGGACCTTCAGTGTACCATTTAACCGGCGCCGATCAAGAGTGCATCACCAAGGGCACCAAGCGCCCACTTGGAACGCTCCGGCTCGCCAACTGGCGAGCTGAAGATCTACGTCAGTAGGTGGATAGCAGAATCAGATCGTCAAAATAATCCTGTGTCAGGAATACGCCGTTGAAGGTGCCGCCCCACCAGATGCCCTTCTTGCGGCTTTTGGTGAGCAGGCCCGGTAATTCGCCGATGCCGTGCCCGTCGACCCTTGCCTTCACGTTCCTGGCGCGAAGCGACTCGGCTTCTCTCTCTGCCGCGTCCTGCGACCGGTGGACCACAAGTCCCTGGGGTCCCTCCTTAAGCTCATACGATCTACCGTCACAGTAAAGCGTTTCGCCGCCTTCGGTAGCTGACCAAATCACGTAGATCTGACCATCGTGCTTCGGCACGTCGGCCGACGACGACCACGCGAACCCATACACAAACGATGCGGAAGGCGCTATCTGGCCATCTGAGTTTTCGCGCCAGAATACTTCCACGTCCTGGCGACCGGCGAGCGGATTGAACCACCGAACGAACACGGCCGCGGCTTCGGAGTCGCTGGAGTCACCCTTACGCTCCAGAATCGCTGCGTCAACCTCGCTCATGACCTCAAACTGATGATTTACTGCCAGCCACTGCTCCCTCGTGGCCCGCCGACTCCGCCAGATATTGCCAGCGGCGATTCCTGCCCTGATCTGTTGCCGTGTGTAGTCGGATTGAGAAGGTGAGGCTGCGGCGTTATCGGAGTGAGCAGGTGTTGATTCCATTCGTGGCTTGGCATGTCTTGTGGTGGAGTTTACAGGGGACTGCCAACCGTGGTTAACAGGTTGGCGCGTCTACGAGCTGCTCTTTCTTCGTCGCAGTCCACCGCGGACGGATGGCGCGCGTGGCACTCGAGCGAACAGAAGTAGCCGCATGGGGGCGAGCGAGGCAAGGTGCACGCAGTGGGTTGGCACCAAGCGAGGTCGAACCTAAGCGCGCCCAGGCGCGCAGCTCAAGTGTGCGGCGTGTAAACTTCGAGTGCCGGCCGAAAAGCACCACAGGCACGGGGGGGACAACGCGTCGAGAAACGTCGCACGGGACCGGCTAATTCGGTGCGGCTCGCCCGACTGGCACCAAATCGACCGGCTGCCTGGGCACGCCAATCTAAGAAGTGCAGCACTCGCGGCCACCTAAACACAAGCAATCCGCGCGCGGCTGTGCGTTTTCGCACGCGCTGTCTGCGATTCACAAGTACGGGGGGCAACTGGCACTACTTCAGATCGGTAGGACTCAGCGCTCGCGAATGAATACGCAGCGTCCTCGCTTTGACCGTCTCCCAGCTTAACTGGTTTTCGAGGACCCGTGCTGCGGCGTTGACGGTGCAGCGGAAGCTGAACGAACCCCGCGCCTCGCCGCCGGGCACTATCGCGGGGAGCGTCCCTAGCGTCGCCCGTTGTCTTTCTTCGCGCTCAGCGCCTTGTCGAGCAGGTTCCGCGTGATGCGCTGCACGCGCTCGTCGGGGCCGTGCGGCCGCGACCAGTGCGACCAGGGCAAGGTGTGGCCGGGCGGCGAGGAGAGCCCCTGCGCCCAAAAGATCGTCGAGGCATTGAAGACAAAATTCCCTTTCGGGCCAGGGTAAATCGTGGCGGCCCATTGCTGTGGGTTTTCGCCCCCTTGCCAGGCAGTGCCCTCGGCAACGACCTCCAAGCCAGGAATGTTGGCCGGCTGACCGTGGTACTCCCAGCCGATCAGCCCCGGAATCCGATCGCCTTTCTTGATACCGGTGCCGGCAAACATCCAGTGTTCCGGCTTGACGACGATCCAGTCGCCACCGCCGTTCACGGGTTCCACGTTGCGCGCCCCCATGAGCAACCCCTCATCGGGCCCGCGCTCGGGAAAGGGGCCGTTTTCCTTCTCTCGAAGCAGCGCGTAGTCGTTGCTGTCCCCGTATGGCCCCCCTCGGAAGATAATGCGGTTGGGCCGACCGTCGCTGCTCGCTCGAAAGGGTGTGACCCAACAGACGGAATTACCCGAGAGGAAGAGTAGGTTGACGCCGGCGTCGCGCATGGCGGCGACACTTTGGTATTGCCGGATGTCCCAATACTCGTCGTGGCCGACGCTGATGAACGCCTTGCATTTCAGCCCACGGTCGGCACTCAGCATGTCGCTGTTCGAGCAGTAGCTGACGTCGTAGCCCCGCTGCTCGAGCCAATACGCCAGAGGAAACTCCAGCGGCAAAAACTCGCCGGAGCCGATCGTAAGGGGATCGTTGACCACGGACATGAACTGGGCTTCACGACCGTAGGGCCGGTCGAAGCTGACGTCGGCCCACGGGCCTTGGTTTCCCTTGGGATGGGTATAAAGCGAGTAGTTGTTCGGCCAACGGTTGTAAGCCTGCCAGGTGTTGTCGGAACATTGAAACAGGATGTCCGCCGGCCGCTCGTCGCGCACGATGAACACCACGTAGCTCTGCCAGTAAGGTCGACTGTCCCCCTCAGGCAACGTCGTCAGCCGGCCCAGATAGACGCCGCTCGGCCAATCGTCGGCGATGGTGAGCGTAACGGCCGGCTTCCAATCGCATTCGTGCAGGTTCTTCTCTCCTGGGGCCGGGGTAGGCTGCGTCGTGCCGTCGAACGGACCAAGCTTCTTCACAAGCCGTGCCCCTCGCCCGCCGTAGTAGCCCAGGCGAAACAGCTCGATCTCGAATCGTTGCGCTGGGCTCGTCGACACCATGATGTCGATTGTCTCGCCCGCCCGAGCGCTCTGCTTCGAGCAATAGCCTTCGATCCAGGTCGAGCGAAACCCGTCGCCGTCGGCACGGACTCGCGTAAGCTGCCAGTCGAGGCTGCCCGGCTGGCGGTTTTCTTTCTGAATGGGGTTGGTATCTCCCTCGGCCCCGAGCACCGCAGACGCGACTGCGGTCCCAACAAGAATGAAGGGCAGGGAGAACGACTTCACGAATCCGCGCGCGCTCACGTAGCTACTCTTTGGGGAAAGGACGAGTGGCATGTAGGTGGGTTGGACTAGGCAGGCCGTCCGACGACCGTGTCGAAGTATAACTGCAACGTGCGGTCGAGTCGTGCGAGGCTGCGTTCTTTTCCGAGCAACGCCAGACAGTCGTAGAGGCCCGGCCCGACCGCTTTCCCGGTCACCGCCACGCGAACGGCGTGGACGACGGCACCGATCTTGATCTGCTCGGCTTCCAGAAAGTCGTGCATGGCCCGTTCGAGCGATTCTACATCGAAGGAATCCAAACCGCCCAGCCGATCGCGAAACCTTCGCAGCAGGCCGGCCGCTTCCGGCTTCCGCAGGTGCTTCTCAACGGCGTCGGGGTCAAGCGGGTAGCCATCGTCCGGGAGGAAAAAGAAGTCGGCGTAGGCCAGGATGTCACCGGACACTTTCAGGCGATCGCCTGCCGCGGCCACAATCTTGCGGAGGAGAGGCCGCGCATCGGCATCGTCGGGCGAATCGATCAGGTTGGCGTGAGCAAGGAACGGCAACATCCGGTCGACCTTTTCGTCGACCGAGAGTTGCTGCATGTAGTGGTCTTGAAAGGCCCAGAGCTTCTTGGGGTCGAAGCTGGCCGGCGATTTTGTGACCCGCTGCAAAGAAAAATTCTCGATCATCTGCTGCCGTGTGAAAAACTCCGTCCGGTCGTCGAGCGACCATCCCAGCAGCATTAGATAGTTGACAATCGCGTCGGGCAGGTAACCGACCTGCTCGTAAAAATCGACGATGACGGGATTGAAGGTGTCCGCGGAGGTCGACAGGCCGAGCGCCTTGGCGATCGCCTGGCCGTGCTCATTCACCAGCGCAAAGTCGCGGTTCTTGAGATACTTGTCGAGCTTCCGCTTGCTCAGCTTGTTCTTGCTGCCCGGCTCGGCGACGTAAGGCAGATGGGCATACTCGGGCAGCGGGTAGCCGAGCGACTGGGCAATGAACACCTGACGCGGCGTGTTGGAAAGGTGCTCCTCAGCCCGGATGACGTGCGTGATCTGAAAATCGAAATCGTCGACGACGCTCGCCAGATGGTAGAGGCACGTGCCGTCGGCCCGCTGCACCACGTGGTCTTGCTCGCGGGCCCAATCGAATTCCACGTCACCGCGGATGTGGTCTTTGATGACCACTTTGCCCTCGCGGGGAATTTTCAGGCGAACCACGCCCTGGCGGCCCTCGCTCTCAAACGCCCTGGCTTGAGCGTCGCTTTCGGCCATCCAGCGACGGCTGTAAAGAAACGGCCGTTTCTCGCGCTCGGCCTGTTCGCGCTCGGCCTTGAGTTCGTCGGGCGTGGCGTAGTCTCGATAAGCGAAGCCCCCCGCGAGCAGCCTGGCGACGGCGTCTTGATAGCGCGCCAGGCGCTGCGACTGGTAGTAGGGCTCGAAGGGGCCGCCGACTTCGGGGCCTTCGTCCCAGTCGATTCCCAACCAACGAAACCCGTGCAGGATAGGGGCCAGCGCCGCGTCGACGTTCCGTTCCTGGTCGGTGTCGTCGATGCGCAGCAAAAACTGCCCGCCGTGCCGCCGACTGAAGAGCCAGTTGAAAAGAGCCGTGCGCACCCCGCCAATGTGCAGGTAGCCGGTGGGACTAGGAGCAAAACGTGTGCGAACCGTCATGAATGTTCGAGGGCTTTGAGGCGTGAAGGACTACATAACTTCCCATTTTGGCGGTGATACGCAAGTGCCGATAGCTCGGGTTCACGGAGGATGGCCTTACCGGGCTGGCTTCCTAGCCCGTCCCGCGATCGTGGTACGGCGGGACAAGCGATGCGCGTCCCACCGATTCCGAGTGCCGCCGATTCATCGGTCTCCCTCAGCCGCCGCCGCGCAACAACATATAAATCCCCAGCGACAGCACGAGCGCCGCGACGAGTTTGCGGTAAATCGTCTCGGGTATTCGTTTCAGAAGCCGCGAGCCGATGAGCGTACCGACGACCGCGCCAGCCGTCGCCGTCGTCAGCTCGGGCCAGAGGGTGATCACCTGTCGCCCTTCGCTGTAGAGGTAGACGGGCATGCGGGCCGCGTCGACGATCACGCCGACTGCCGTGGCCGTGGCCACGAAGCTGTGACGCGATACGTCGAAACCGAGCATCGCCGCCGAGCGAATCCCGCCCTGGTTTCCCACCAGGCCGCCCAGCGCCCCGGAAATCGCGCCCGCCACCCAGGCAACCCAACCGTGGAACCGCATCCGGTCGGTCAGGCCGCTGATGCCCATCGCTCCCGTGAACGTGAGCAGGATGCCGAAAACGATCGTCAGTGCGGGGCTTTCGGCGTAGGCGTGAACCAGCGCTCCGGTCAGACCGCCCGCCGCGCTCATCAGGCCGAAGCTGAGCAGCAAGCGGCGGTCGACGTGCCCGCGCAGCAGCCAGAGCCGCAGCGCGGTGGCCGCCAGGTGGGGAACCGAAACGGCGGCGATGGCCAGCTTTGTGCCCACCTGCGCGGCCAGCACGGGCGTGAGCAGGCTGCCGATCCCAAAACCGCTCAGCGCGGCAACCGCCCCGGCCAGAAAGGAGACGGCGGCCAGCAGCGTCAGTTGGGCCATGTGGCGTGCGGATCGAGGTTGATGCTGGTCGTGGCCGGACGCTCCGGAATGCGCGGCCGCAGGTACGGCTTGTCCGAGGCCTTATGGCAGGCGTAGCAGCTCGACAGCATAAACTCGTAGGCCGCGTCAAACGCCTTGGAGTCCTGCGACTGGATCGCCTCCTCAAGCTGCTTCAAGGGGCTGTTTTCGACGGCCTGCAGGATTTCTTCCAGCTTGATCTCGCGCCCCGCGTTGTCCTTGCGCACGGGGATGATCCGCACCGCCCAGCGCAGGTGGGAGCGGGTCTCGCTGAAGTAGAACTGGGCCAGCGGCCAGTTGCCCTGTCTGGCGGCGAACCAGAGATTCGTAAAGTGGTAGTCCACGTCCTGCATGGCGTGCGCCTGGTCGGGCACGACCTTCTGCAATCGTTCCACCTCGGCCCGCAGCGCCGCGATCTGTCTGGCCGGATCGGCAGCCACGTCCTCGGCCTGGGCCGTCGGGCACAGATTACGGTCCGGTTGACTGGTAACGATCCCCGCGAAGCATCCCACCGCGAGCAGTAGGACGGCAAACGTCAAGGTCTTGAAGTTCATGCGCAGTTCCTCAATGATCGAGCCGCGGTTATCCAAGCCAGGCCGACGGCCCTGCCGCCGGCGAGCGGCTTGAGTCAAGCTACCGAGTGCGGTGGCGGGTGGTCAATATCGGATTTCGATAATATGGCGAACGACGAACTCACGCGGCATTTTTTTGGCGGGTTTGTGCGGCTGCACATTCTCTACCACGCGGCCAAAGAACCGATCTGCGGCGTGGAGATGATCGAAGAATTGGGGCGTCACGGCTATAAACTCAGCCCCGGCACGCTGTATCCGATTCTGCACCAACTGGAGCAAGGGGGTTACGTGTCGTGCCGCGAGGCGGTCGTTGCCGGGAAGCGCCGCAAGAATTATCGCTCGACGAAAAAGGGGGAAAAGCTGCTCGCGGCCGCGCGAAGCAAGCTACGCGAGTTGTTCTCTGAGATCGTCGAAGATCGCGACAAACGCCAGGCGTGACGGCCGTAGAGCCCGTCGGAGGCCGGCTCCGTCTCAAAAGGCTTCTTTCCAGCGGGCGAGGACTTGCGCCGGCGAGGCCGTGCCCGTGGTGCCGATCTGTTGAACGGTGATCGAGGCCACCAGGTTGCCCAGCGTGGCCGCCTCGCTGGGCGTCGCCCCCGACAGCAGGGCCGAAACGATGCCGGCCGTGGCGCTGTCGCCGGCGCCGACAATGTCGACCGGCCCCGACACGGGAAAGCCACGAACCTGCTCGACCTCCTGCGAGAAGCCCACCAACAGCATCCCGGCCTCCCCGACCGTGCAGAACAGGGGCCGGCCCGTGTGCCGGCTTAGGGCTTGCGCGGCCGAGACGGCGGCCGTCATGTCGCCGGGGGGCGTGTCGGAAGTTGGGGAGGATTTCTCGGCCGCCAGCGCCCGCAAGCATTCGGCGACGTTCGGCTTGAGCAGGCCGAAACGGAACCGGCCGATTCGCTGGCGGCTGTCGACGAACACAATCTTGTTCGGGTGGACTCGGCAGAGTTCGGCCAGCCGTTCGCGTACGGCTGACGTGATCACGCCCCATTCCTCTTCGTTGACCTGGTCGAGGACGATCAGTCCGTCGACGCGGCCGAATACTTCGCTGAGGTGGTCGAGAAGCGCGTTTTCGGTCTCGCGACTGGGAGGCGCGTTGTTGCGCAGGTCGATCCGGTTCAACTCGTGCCACCTGCCGGCCGCGTCGCGCCGCATCGGCTTGGTGTAGGTTGGCGTGAGCCGGCCCGGGTCGCGCACGAGGTGGCTTACGTCGACCGGCATTTTCTGAAGCTCTTTGACGAGATCGTAGGCTTGCCCGTCGTCGCCCAGAATCGTCACCGGCACGAGCCGCCCGACCCCGAGCGCCGCCAGATTGTTCATGACGGTTCCCAGGGCCCCGGGCGAGTTGCGCACGCGCGTCACCTGGTACGCTTCCAGACCCGTTTCGATCGACGTTTCCTGCAGCGCCGGGTCAAGATCGAGGTAGCGATCGAGAAACAGGTCCCCGACCAACCCAATCGTCAAGCCCGAAAAGCCGGAAAGGATCGACTCCAGTCGCGCAAGTGAAATCATGGTGACGAGAATGGTACGCGATCTGGGGGACGCCTGGCAACGGCGTCCGCCTAACAGCCACCATGCCCGCGCCGATGGCCCAGCCCATGAGCACCGCAGAACTTAATGACATCGCTGGTCTCGCTCGGTTCCTTAGGACTCGCTTCCGACGGCGGCCAGCCGGCCGTTGCTCTCGGCATGCTGTCGGCTGAAGGCGTGGATGGCGTCCATGACGTCGACGGGTACCGCAAGAAGAACCGTGTTCGACGCGGTCGGGCCGAGTCCGTCGATCGTCTGCAGCGTCCGGAGTTGCATCGCGCCGGGACTCGATGCCATGGTTTTCGCGGCCAAGGCCAGGTTCGAAGCCGCTTCGCGGTCTCCTTCCGCCTTGGTGATGGTGGCCCGCTTCTCGCGCTCGGCCGACGCCTGCCGCGACATCATCTTTTTCAGCTCCTCGGGCATGTCGATGTCCTGAATACGGATGCCCGTAACTTCCAGGCCCCAGCCCTCGATGTCTTTCTCGACGTTGGCTTCGATGGCCTTGCCGATCGCCTCGCGCTCGATCAAGAGCTGATCAAGCGTCATCTGGCCAATGACGTCGCGCAACGATGTCTGGGCGTATTGGGAGATGGCATAGCGGTAATCCTGCACCTTGATAATGGCGTCGGCAACGTCATCGACCTTGAAGAAGAGCACCCCGTTTATTTGTACCGGCACGTTATCCTTGGTGATCACTTGCTGTGCGGGGATGTCGTTGGCCCGGATTCGCGTGTCTACCTTGCGCACCTGGTCAATCAGCGGGATGATCATGAACAGGCCCGGACCGCGGACGCCGTGATATTTGCCCAGCCGAAAGACGACGGCTTTCTCCCATTGTGCGGCCAACTGGATGCTTGAAGCGGCCACCACGCTCAACGGCAGCCAAAAGACGAGAAAACCGGCCGCCAGAGGGACGCTTTCGCCCGCGATCAAGAACCCCGTCAGTGCCCCAACGATAAGCAGACCGACAAATACCAGACTGGAGATGTAGTTGATCACGGTCGACCTCGGGTGATGGGTTGCGTTGCGTAACGCGGCTCTGTTTCGCACGATCGGTGCCAAGGACGGGAAACCAAGAAGCATCGCTGAAAAGAGCGTTTCCCAGGGCGTTTTGCCGCTACGATCGGGCAAAACGGCGCGCAAGCGCGCCGAGGGGCGCGCCCGGCCGCAAACGAGCCGGCTGGGCGGGAACCGCTAGAAAAGTGAAATCTGGCGGTCGACGATCCGCTGCCAAAGCGTATCGATGCCCGCCAGCAGGTCGCCGACGAGCGCGTCGATTTCCGGCCGGGCCGGCTCGATCGGTGCCGACTCCCGCATGCTCACCCTCACGTCCACGAGCCGGGGCTGATTGACGGGAGAACCAATGGCGCTGACTAAGTAACATTCCGCGAAGGCGACGCCCGGCACTTGCTTCACCAGCTCATGGGCAATCTGGGCGGCGGCGACGTTGTAGAGTTTGCCCACGTGCGTGACGGGGTTCTTTCCGGCGGTCGCCTCCATCGTCATCGGGCGGCAGGGTGTAATCAGTCCGTTGGCTCGGTTGCCGCGGCCGACCTCCCCGTCGTCCCCGGCCTCGGCCGACGTGCCGGTAACCGTGAGGAAGACGTTGCCCGCGGCAGCGTCGTCGGCGGCATTCAGCGAGACATCGATCGGTGGGCCAAAAGTCTCTTCGGCGATGCGGCGGACGTCCGCCGCCAGCTCCGATTTCTTGGCGACGTAGTCGTCGAGTTCAGAGACGTATCGATCCACGAAGGCGCAAGCGACGGTCAGCTCGACGCCCTCAGGCGTGCCCACCCCCAACACCTTGATATCCTCGCCTACTTCGGGGCGTGCTTTCTTAAACTCCGGGGCGTTCAACCGCCGCTCGATGGCCAAAACGGTTTGCTCAAGCTTGCTGAGCGGCGCATAACCCGCTCCGCACGAGGTGTCGTTGGCCAGCCAGCATCCCGCCTGGCGCTGGCGTGAATAAAGGTCGACCAGGTCCGACGAGCCGGGCCGCGTATGTACGTGGAGACGGACGTGCTTCTCCGGGTCGAGGGCATGAAAGTGTTTTCGCAGCCACTCGAAGCAGGTCGATCGGGCCAACTCGTCGATCGGGACACGGACCGATTTGAACTGCTCGGTTACCCTCCCTGAGAGATAAAGGTCGAAGGGCTCGATCACCTCGCCGCCGCCGAACGCGGCTCGCGCTGCCCCTCCGCACAGCAGGGCCTTGTCGACATTGTGATGCAAGATCAGGCCGAAATGCTCCAGGTAGAACTTCGACAGGGCCACACTGAGCTCTTCGGCCAGCGCATCGCAGATCGTATCCGGGTGGCCGAGGCCCTTGCGTTCAACGATTTCCACCGGTTCCGCATCCGGCAATCGTGCCCGGATCGGGCCGATAAGGATATTTTGCATTCGAACAGCAAACCTGATTTCTCTCTTGTGCTTTTCAGGGTGGGCAAGTCACGGCCCGTGCTGAGTATCCTAATTCAATGCCTTTGTCCTGTTAACCGTCAGCAAAACCGCACGGTCCCCGCTCACTGTGGGCGGGTACGCACGCCGGTTGGCCGGATGCAGGCGGCAAATCAGAGGCACTGGGCGCCTACATCCCGGTCGGCGCAGAACCTGCGTTGACGGATGCCGTTGGCCTCGATGTGGGGCGATCTCCTGTTGCCCGTCTACCGACCAGCGTCACAAAGGACCCTTCGATGAATCCGACACGGCCTTCAAGTTTAGACAGAAACGGGATCGTGGTCGCCGTTGGCGTGCTCGTCCTGCTTATCGGTACGGCGACCGGGAACGCATACCTGATGCTCGCCATGGCAGTCGTCGCTCTGCTGGTGACTACGGTACTGGTTCGACAACGGCTGTGGTACCACGTGCTGTTGGCGACGTTCGCGGCGGTTATTGCGGCTCTTGCCGTTCTGGCGATCATGAAGCTGTGATTTGGCCCCAACCATAGCGGGGCTAAAGCGCTGCCTCCCGGTTGACGCTCAAACAAGACCGCACGAGGCACGCCCCTCGGGCGAAAACGGAAGCCTCAGCGACGGTACTTCGGCAAGGTAAGGACGAACTCGGCTCCGACTCCGTCGCCGTTGCCGAGCGAGAGATCGCCCTCGTGCGCCTCGACGATCCGCTTGGCGATGGCCATTCCCAATCCTGTCCCTTTGTGCTTGGTCGTGTAGAAGGGCTCGAAGATCTTTTGCCTCTGCTCTGCGTTCAGGCCCGGACCGTTGTCCCGCACGGTCACCCGCCAGGCCGCACGGCCCGAGAGCTCTCCTTTCTCGTAGCGAACCTGGATCACCACCGGCGCCGGACAGGCAGCGATCGAGTTCTCGAACAGATTGCGAAAGACCTGGCCGATACGGAACGGGTCGATCTCGCAGACCGGCGCCGCCTCGCCGTCGAATTCTTCCTTCAGCTCGATCGGCTTCCCGCACCGCAGCCCTTTGACCTCGTCGATCGCCTTGCGAACGGTGTCCGCCAGGTTTGACCGTTGGGGCTTGATCACCAGTGGTGCCACCGACGAGCGAATGTCTTCAAAGAGGACCTTTAAGCCGTCTTGAATCTGTAGCACCCGGTTGACGAGCCTGGTCGCCTCGTCCTGTCCGGCCACTTCTTCGGCGAGCATTTCCAAGTTGGCCTGCGTCAACTGCAGCGCGTTGCGCGCTTCGTGGGTGACGACGGTGATCATTTGCCCGACTGCCGCCAGCCGCTCGGACTGAAGGGCGCGCTGCTGGGCGGCTGCCAGCTCGGCGATGCGCCCCAGGCTGGCCCGCAACGCATCCATGTTCACCGGCTTGAGAATATAGTCGACGGCCCCATGGCGCAACGCGGCGATCGTGCTGTCGAGATCCGGGTAGCCGGTTACCAGGATGACGGCCGCCTGCGGAGCGAGCGTGCGAACTCGGGGTAAAAGCTCTTCGGCAAAACCATCGACGAGGCGGCGGTCGAGGATGACGACCTGATACGTCTGGCAGCGTGGCCCGTCGGCGACATCGCGGAGAGCAGCCGCGGCGTCGACCTCGTAGCCGTCGAGCTCCAGGATGTCGCGCAAATTGGCTTGCGTGTCGAGATCGTCTTCCAAAAGAAGAATTCTGCGCATCGCTCGTTCGTGGGTGCGTGCCTCCTGCGCCTGGCGGCCGGTGGCGGAGCGACCGCCGCACCCAGCGGCCGCCGCTCAGCCATGCCGGAAGAGCCGTCGTACCTGCGGCCCTCCCTTAACCCGCTTTGCGTACCCAGCGCACACCAAGCGCGAAGCGTAAGCGAGGGGGAGAAACCGAGTTACCCTCGCTGACGCTTCGGGTTAGTGCAAGGCGCGCTGTCGCGCCGCTGCGGGTTAAACATTGTCAGGAAAACGCGGCCGAAGCGGATACATCGGCCCGCGATCGCGTCGCCGCTGTTCTTGCGCTGCAATTCCGCGTGAGTGGTGCAAAAAGCGGGGGGTAAGCTGTGTCTGGCTGCAGTGCACCTGACGGATCACTTCACAAAGGGTGGCCGGGCTGCACGGCTTGTGCACCAGGGCCTTAAGCGGCGGGTCGAGAGGGCGTGACGGCTGGCCGGCCGGTGCGCTGGTCGTCATGATCACCGTTTCGGGCCAGCGGAAGTGGTCTTCCCGCAGACAGGCCATGACGCCATCCCCCCCTCCCCAAATAAGCTCTTGTTCCAAAATGAGAACGTCGGGTGGTAGGAGGCGGAGCGCCTCGATACACTCCAGAGCGTTTGCGGCTGCCGCGACCCGGTAACCTCGGTTGCAAAAGTAGTCGCTGCAACTCTCGAGCAGGAAGGGATCCGAATCGGCCACGAGGAGGTGCGTGATCATATCGCTCCCTCGCCAACGTCGATTTTATTGTTCACTCGTTCGCCCGGCGCCGTGCGCAGCGCCATCTCTTGTGCGATCTGTTTCAGGTGGTAGCTGGGAACCCTTCCGCGCAGAACAATTCCGTCGCCAGTCGCGGCGACCTTCACGCGGTTTAGGGCCGGGTAACCCGAAGAGCGCAGCGCCTGTTGTATGTCGCCTGCGACGCACGTCGAGCCGCGGGAGAGAAACTGCCCCTCAACGTCAAGGTGCCCGGTGGGATGACCGTGCGTAGCCGACAGCATGGGATCTCCTTCTTCCTTCCGGCTCCGGCCATCGGAGCGTGCTAGCATTCTTCTTCGCATTCTTCGCGTTTGAACCACTCCATTATCTCGCCCAGGGCGCCGGAGACTGTCGGGGAGGCGACGACAACTGCTGTAGGGGAAACCCCTACAGAGCAAGCCACCCAAGGAGTCGCGCTTAACGGCAACCAACGGTCCGGCGGTAGGGCTATCAGTGCGGTGCTGCCGACCCAGACTTGGGACGCCATTTCCAGAAGCCGCTGGCTCCCCTTTTCCCTGCACGGCGCAGCACCTGCCTATCTGTGTCTTGGAGCCATGAATTGCGTCCAAAGCGCGCGATTCAGCACGCTCCGGGAAGGAGAGTGTGCCATGCGGAACAAAATGCAGGCTGAGTTTAGATGTCAGCGGAACGGCGACGGCACATGCGGGGCGCAGATTGTCATCGACGGGGAGGACGTACCGTCTTGGCGAGTCGCAAGCGGCGCCCCCGCGGAGCTTCAGCGCCTGTACCTCGACTTCGTTATCGCCCACCTGGTTTGTCCAGTCGTTCAAGGGCCGTGCGATGGCTGTCTGCCGCCTGAATTTATGGAACGGCTGAGCCGTATTATCCAAGGGGAGAACGCCTAAAATGGACCACGAACTTGAGCAAATACAACAGCGGCTCAAGGAGCTGCGTGCCGAGCACGCCGAACTTTGCCAGAAGAACCAACGGCTCAGAGAGCACCTCTCCAGCGCGATCGCCAATCTTGGGGCCGCGATGTCCGCGATCGCCAACAATAAGGCGATTTCAGAGGACCGCAGGAGGTCTCGCCCCTAAGGCCTTGAGTACGCCCAGCAGGCCGATACTCCGCCTGCGCCGGCCGCTATACTGCGATTGTCCCATTTGAAAAGGTGAAGGCGATGGCCGCCAGAAAAAAACGAAGCGAGCGTGCCGCAGTGCCCGACACGCCGGCACCCGTCCCGGCGCAGGACGGAGCGTCGGTCGCGGCACCGGGCAACGTCGAACCGCCGGCGACCAGTCCGCCGCTCGCCAACGAGGCGCCCGAGGCGGATTTACTCGCCTCGTCGCGTCCCCACGCCAGTCTGGCCGAGCTGATGCAGCACCTGCTGGTGGAAGAATTTGCGCCCGCGGCCGTGCTCGTCGACCCGAAATACGAGATCGTCTACTTTTTCGGCCATACTTCGCGCTACCTGCAAGCGCCAACCGGCGCGCCGACGCGAAGTCTTTTGCAGATGGCGCGCCCGGATTTGCGGGTGAAGCTGCGTGTCGCCATCAACAGGGCATTCAGCGAGGCGCAAGCCGTGCATATCGACAATGTGCTCGTCGAGCCCAACGGGGATCGCCGCACCATCCGGGTGACGGTCAAACCGACGCGAAAACCGAAGACCGGCGATGACTTGGCGCTGGTTATTTTTCGCGACGTACGGGAGACGGCGCCCCAGTCCGCCTCGCCGAGCAGCCCGGCCGAAGGCGAGATCGTGCAGCTCTTAGAAACCGAGCTGCGCACCACGCGAGCCGACCTGGAGGGCACGATCGCCGATCTGGAAACCTCCAACGAAGAACTGACGGTCTCGAACGAACAGGCCATGTCGCTGAACGAGGAGCTGCAATCGGCCAATGAGGAGCTGCAAACCTCGCAGGAAGAATATCAGGCGATCAACGAAGAGCTGAACACTATTAACCAGCAGCTCGAGGCCAAGGTGATCGAGCTGGAAACGGCGAACAACGACCTGACGAACGCCCTCAACGGCACCGACGGCGCCATGGTTCTGTTGGACCGCGATTTGCGCATCCGCCGCTTCAATTCGGCGGCCCGCGACGTGGTGAACCTGATCGCCGCCGACCAGGGCCGTCCGCTGAGCCATCTCAACTTGCGCATCGACGACACCGAATTGCTCCCCGATTGCCGGCGGGTGCTGCACGAGTTGAGTACGCGCGAACGAGAGATCGAGACCGAGACCGGGCGCTGGTGGTTTCGCCGCGTCGTCCCTTATCGCACGCTTGACAACCGCATCGAGGGTGTGGTCGTCACCTGGCACGAGTTCACGCACATCAAGCAGGCCGACCAGCGAGCGAGGCTGCTGGCGACCGTGCTCATGGATACCAACGATGCCATCATCGTCCATGATTTCCAGGGCCGAATCAGCACCTGGAACCGCGGCGCCGAGCGGATGTACGGCTACAGCGAGAGCGAAGCACTTCAGATGGGCATCGACCGGTTTATCCCCGAGGAGGGTCGCGAAGAAATGCACTCGGTCTGGCGGCGCATCGAGCGCGGAGAGCGGGTTGGCTCGTGGGAGGCGCGGCGCGTCACCCGCGACGGCCGGCTGATCGACGTCGGTATCACGCTTACTGCATTGACCGACAAGGCCGGTCGCCCCGTGGCCATCGCCAAGATCGACCGCGACATCACCCCGCAAAAGATGGCCCGGGCCCAACTCGAAGAAGAGGTCTCGCGCCGCACGGCCGCCCTGAGTGAGCAACAGCAGCGTCTGCGGGCCATTCTGGACAGCGCCACCGACGCCATCGTGACGATCGACGAAAGGGGGACAATCGAATCGGTCAATCCATCGACCCAGCGCATCTTCGGTTACCCGTCGGCCGAGCTGATCGGCCGGAACGTGAAGCTGCTGATGCCCGCCCCCACGTGCGAAGAGCACGACGGCTACCTGACCCGCTACCTGCAGACGGGCCAGAAGCGAATCATGGGCATCGGCTGCGAGGTGGTCGCCCAGCGGCGCGACGGCACGATGTTTCCTGCCGAGCTGGCCGTGAGCGAGGTCGAGCCGGGCAAACTGTTTACGGGGATGATTCGTGACATTACGCAGCGCAAGAACCTGGAGCGCGAGGTGGTCGAGATCGCCCAGTTAGAGCAGCAGCGCGTCGGCCAGGAACTGCACGACGATTGCGGACAGCAGCTAACCGCACTGGCCCTGCTGGCCGACAGCCTGGTGGATTCGCTCAGCGACAGCGTGCCCGCCGACGCTCGCTTGGCGCGCAAGATCGGCGAAGGGTTGAAAGGTGTCTTGCGGCAAGTGCGCAACATTTCGCGCGGTCTTGTGCGGGCCGAGGTCGAGCCGGCCGGGCTGGTGGGTGCCCTGGCCGAATTGACCTCACGGCTGAGCGAGACTTCGGGCGTGCGTTGCACGCTTCGCGCCGACAAGGGCGTGCAGGTGAAGGACGTGTTGGAGGCGACACACCTCTATCACATTGCTCAGGAGGCGTGCAACAACGCGCTGAGGCATTCGCAGGCGAAAAACGTCGAGGTGCGGTGGCACGACGAAGCGGGCGCGGTCGTGCTGGAAATCCAGGACGACGGCACGGGGTTCGTCGTTCCGAAAGAGGTTGGCGGCGCTGTGATTCAGAATCAAGAGGGGTTGGGATTGCGCATCATGCGCAACCGGGCGGGGATCATCGGGGCGGAACTGGCGATCGAGTCGGCGCCGCCCCACGGCACGCTCGTGCGGTGCACGCTACAGCCGGAGAGGCGTCATGGGCCGTAAGAAAGTGGAAACGAAAGGTCGCGAAGTAGGCCGCCGACGAGCCAAGGTCCTCATCGTCGACGATCATCCGGCGATCCGCGAGGCGCTGGCGATCCGCATTGCTCGCACGCCCGATCTGGAGGTGTGCGGGGAGGCGGAAGATCTGGCGGGCGCCCTGCGGTTGGTGTCGGCCGAAGAGCCCGACGTGGCGATCGTCGACATTTCGCTTAAATCGGGGGACGGCATCGACCTGATTAAGCACATCAGGGCTCGTCGCAGCCGAGTACGGATGCTGGTCTGGTCGATGCACGGCGAGGCCATTTACGCCGAGCGGGCGCTGCGTGCGGGCGCTCACGGCTACATCACCAAGGAGCAGGCCACCGACCAGATTGTCGATGCGGTCCGCCAGATCCTCTCGGACCAGGTCTACTTGAGTCCGACGATGACAAACACTCTCTTGCATCGGGCCGTGGGGGCGGGCGGCCAACCGATGAAGGCGGCGCCGCTGGACGTTCTTTCGGACCGCGAACTGGAGATTCTGCGGAGGATCGGGCAGGGACAGAAGACGCGCGCGATTGCCGAGGAGCTGCACTTGAGCGTGAAGACGATCGAGACCTATCGCGACCGGCTCCGGCAGAAGCTCGATTTGCGCGACGGCAGCGAGCTTGTGCGCTACGCTCTACATTGGTTGCTGGACCACGGATGAACCCAGACGGGACGAGCGGGTTCTGGTCGTGGTCAGCGGCGACGACAACAAGGCGTCAGAAGGACAAAAAGGTGGACGACAAAAAGGTGTCAGGAACCGTTCACGTCCTGCGATCACGAATCGCCAGGAAAGGTTCCTGACACCTTTTATCGAATTTTGAGAAAGAAAAGGTGTCAGGAACCGTTTCTGTCCGGCGATCACGACGTCACGAAAAAGGTTCCCGACGTTCGAAGCGGGTTCCCAGAATTTCCTTGACAACCCACCTTTTTTCGGTAGAATCGCCAGCCGTGCTCACCAAAACGAGTCTTTTGGCGGCACCATCTCTCTGTTCCGTTGGCACCTGGCAAGGAGGATAGCCATGTTCGGAAAGCTTCGCGTCATTCCGGCGTTGCTCGGCATCACCTGAGTTTGGCTCGGTGGGGCGTTTCACCGAGCCTTTCTCCCCATCTCGTCGAGTTCCGCGCAGATTCTGCGCGCCCTACGCACCATTCACTGGAGTTTCGCCATGAGGATCTCGTCTCGTTCTTGGGCTTCGTTGTTCGGCACCGGTTCACGTAGATCGCGAAGAAGGCACGCGGCCATCTGCCGCAAGCTTGGAGGTCAGGAGCTTGAAGATCGCCAGATGCTAGATGCTGCCGCCGACTATGCCAACGCCGTCGCGGCAGCAGAGCAGACCTACAGTAACGCTCAGCAGGCGGCCGACCAGACTCGCCAGAGTGCGGACCAATCCGACGACAACACGCTGGCGACCGAGGAGCAGTCCGCGAATGCCACCGAAGATAGCGCCAATGCATCCGCTGACCAGTCGTTCCAGGCCACGGCCACTTCTGCCAACCAGGCGGAGCAATCGTCGGACGGCTCTGCCGATCAGACGGCCCAGACGGCGGAGACCACGGCGGATAACCAAGCGCAACAGGCGATCAGCGGCGACCAGCAGACCGATGCGAACACGGATTCCACGGTCGAAGCCAATTACAACAATACCGCGCAGAGTGCGATTCAGACCTTCCAGTCCGCCGATACCAGCGACGAAGCCGCTTACGCCGCGACGCAGGCGACGGATCAAACGGCACACGATAACGCCACGGCATCGGCCGACGCCACCTTCCAGAGCGCTACAGCCGGTGACGCAGCGACGTGCGCCGCCACGGACACCAGCCTTCAGGCCGCGTATTCCACCCAAGTCGCAGCGGCGGCGACAGCCCGTGACAACGTGATAAACAGCGTCGGGCCAACCAACTACAACCCTGACGCCGCGGACGCCGACTCCTCTTACCTTACCGCGGTTCAGGCTGCCGACAGCACATACAATAGTACGGTCGCCAGCCTGGCTGCTCAACGAGATGCTGCGTTTGCCTCCGACAGCACAACGTATAACTCCGCCATCCAGGCTGCCTCGAACACACTGGCGAGCGCAGATCAGGCAGCGCAGAACGCTTACAGTTCCGCCGTGCAGGCCGCCCAGAATACGGCCAACACCGCCAGCGCCGCCGCGAACGCCACGTATTCGTCGGACGTGGCAGCACACCAGGCAGCATACAATAGTGCTGCCCAGCAGGCCGACGCGCAGTACAACTCTGATGTTCAGGCCGCCGGCGCTGCGCAGACGACCGCTCAGCAAGCCGCCGATGCTGCCTACAATGCCAGCGCCCAACCAGCCGTCGCCGCCTACAATGCCTTCGCCCAGTCGCGGACGGCGCAATACAACTCCGACACGGCAGCCCGCGGGCAACAATTTGCGAGCGACATGCAGGCGGCGCAGGACGCCTACAACACGACCGTGGCCCCGTTCAACACGACGCTGCAAAACTCCATCAATAGCGCGACAGCCGCCTATAACTCCGCCGTCGCAGGTTTCAAGCAGACCCAAAACAGCGACGATGCGACCGCTCAGCAGGCATACAACACCACGATGGCCGGCGCGTCGACCACACTGCAAGGCGCATTTAGCGCTTACAACCAGACCATGAATCAGATAATGCAACAGGCGATGCAGAATCACACGTCGCCCGACCAGTCGGCCATCGCCGCCGCCCAGGCAGCTTTGCAGGCGGCGCAGCATGCTTATGCCAACACGGAGGCCGGTGCGGAGGCTACTTTGACAGCCGCGATGGGCACCGATGCCGAGACGTACGCGAAAGCGGAAGAAGGCGCCTACGTCACCGAGCAGGATGCCATTGCGGCAGCAGAAGCGACCTACACAGAAGCCGTCGCGCCGGCGGCAAAGACCCTGGCCGACAAACAGGCCGACCTCTCCGCCGCCTTCGAGGCGGATCTGGCGCAGATGGCTGCCAGTTACGATGACGACATGGCCGCTCAACAGGGACAGCTTGACCAGGCGCTCGCTGGTTTCGAGCAGACACGCGAGCACGCCTATGATGCGGCTGGCGAGGTCTACACGGACGCGGTAGCTGCTGCCTGGCAGACCAATGTCGATTCGCTTGCGACGGCCAAACAGACGCAGGATGATGCCGACGCCGCCTCGACCTTAACGCTCAACAATGCCATCGCGGCGATCGACGAGGCAGGCTACAACGCAGTTGCCTCCGCTGCTACCGCGCTGGTGGCGGCCGAGGGATCAGCGAATACTGCCGACGAAAACGCCGCCGCCGCCGCGCTCGGCGCGCAAGACATCGCGGACGGACAGGCTGAAGCCTCCTATGCCAGCGGCGAAGTGAGCGCCTACGTTCAATGGGTCGCAACAGCCGCAGCAGCGGAAGCGGCTGCTGCCATCAATGATGCTGGCGGCGACCCGAACGTGGCAGCGGTTGCCCAGGCGTGGGCGAGCTTCTATAACGCGGAGGCCGGTGCTTGGGCGTCGCTTGCGAACGGGGAGATACAGGCTGGCCAAACCGAACTGTCGTCTGACGTGAGCGCGATGCAGGCGGACGTCGCCGCGGATGCTTCGGCCGACGAATCGCTCGGCAATCAACTTGCGGCGGCCGGCCAAGCGCTCGTGGCGAGCAATGCTGCTGCGAAGACGGCGGCTGACGCCACGATCGACCAGGCCGCCGAAACCACGGCTATCGCGGAAGTCGCATCCGCGGTGGCCGACGTTCAAGCGCAAGCCACGGCCGTCGTCAAGGCGGCTGATCAAGAGGCGGCGGCCGTGCATAAGCAGTTGGATGCCTACACGGACGCCGGAATGACGTGGTTCAGCACGGTCGTACCGGCCGCCGTAAAAGACATCCAGGCACAGGATGCTGCCGCCGCCCAGGACGTTAAGACGGAATGGTCCGACATTGCGGCGACCGTTCATGGTCTCAGCGCCGATGCGGTCGCGGAGGTGGACACGCTTTGTGGTGCTGCGCAGACAGAGGACCATTCGGTCGCCCTAGCCCACAAGGCGTATGTCATTGCAACTGTTCAGAATCAGGAAGCAAGTGCCAACGCTGCCGCCTCGCAGCACGTAACCGAGGTTGCGGCGGAGCCGGACAGCAATTTCAGCGGCGTCATGCCCGGCAGCTTCGACGGCGGCAGTTGGTGGGATTGGTTTGTTGACGTGGGTTCCGCGTTCGGCGCCGGTTTGGGACAAGGGGTGGTGAACATCTTGAACGGTGCCCAGGATTCGGTCATCGGACTCATCAACCTCGGCATCTGGCTCTCGCCGGGCGGCCAGATCGCCTCGGCCCTCGGCCACCCAATCAGCATTCCCTCGCCGGATTGGAGCAACGGTCTCGTCGTGCAAGAATCGGATGGTGTCCACGGGTGGAGCAAGCTGATCGGCGGCGAGGCGTTGATCGTGCTCATCACGGCCGGGGCCGGTGCAGCCAGGCCGGTCGGTACTGGCTCCGCGGCGGCGGATAGCGCTGGCTGGCTTCGTGCGATGAAGCTGCCGAACTTTGATCCAAACCTTACGGGCGGCACGATGCGTGCATATACTACGATGACCGGCGAAGTCTTCGTCGACCCGACGTTGACGACTGCGCAGCGCGCCATCGCCTTGCGTCATGAAAGCGTCCACGTTTTCTTCACGCCGAAGAGTGGCCCCTTCGTTTACGCCCGCCAGTTCATGAACAACGCCGCGAATAAATTCAGCGCGTTTTTCCAAGGAACGGAGGAAATCATCGCCCAGACCTATACCACGGGAAGTCTGCGACAAGGGCTCGCCCATGCCTTCAGTGGTGCCTACTCAACTCCGCTTTATACCGTTACGCCCCTAACGTATTCGCTTGAGGCGGCCGGCATCGGCGCGATGATATACGGGTTCTACGAGAGCCTTAAGCCTACCGCACAGGAAATCGGAGATGCCATTGGAGGCGGCTAGAGCTAGAACGTTTTGAAGAAAGGGTCGAGCGAGCCGCCGGAAGACCGTACAGCCCTTCCGGCGGCCGTGACCTCGATAATGCGAATCGTACGGTTCCTGAAGCAGTTTTTCAAACCTGCCCCGAATTGGGTGCCCCCCGACTCCTACGTCAGGCGGCTTAGCGAAGGATGTACCTTCAAGGGCGCGACGCTTCCTCACGGGGATCGTTGGTGGATTTGCATCGCCTTTTCGGAAACGACCGGCGGTGAGATCGAAGCTCGTTGCGCGCCTCTGGCGGACAGCGATTGCGTAACGATACGCTCCATGCGACTTCCAGCAGACGAGAGACGGCACATGGCAGCGATTCTCCATCAAGCGGCCCTGGGAGGTAGGTCGTTCGCGGGGGTCATGGATCACGTCAGAGACGGCTTCCCAGTCGACGTGCGGATTTCACACGGAGGCAGAATTACGAGGTTTCGCTTCAATCTGGCTGCACAGCAAAGAGAGCCTGACGCAAGGGTTGATTTGGCCAAAGCGGTCTTTGCCTTGGGAAAGATGCTGATTGACAGGCCATCATCCTACGCGGCCTGTACCACGGACGGTCGTATAATCACAGGCGAGGCGTGAGATTCGATGAAATTGTTCTCAACCATGCTGGACGAATCGCTCGGCTGAAAATCGCGGGCCGGGTGGTAGTTCCCGCTTGCCTTTCTCGCGCCCGCATGGCTCATGTGGTGTCACGCGGCCGGCTTCTCCGGGGGCTGAAACCAGCGGCTCTCATGAAGGGCCAATCGCATTATCCGATTGCCAACTCTCTTAACACACTCTCGTCCGTTTCCAGCTTCGCCGACCGCAGTCCTGCCTGGTGAGCGAGCGCTCCACCATTCGCAATCCTCCGCTCTGGTCACCAGGCGCGCAGCGAACCGGCTTGGCGTGAATGGAATCGTCTCCGGATCAACGATTCGCATCCGGCCAACCTAGGCTTCGATCTAGGTCGGTGCAAAATGGCGATGGGTAATCGACGCTCCAGGCACGCCCTTCGGAAGACCTCAGGGCGTGGCACCCGCCGAGAGCAAAATATGGCTTGCTTGGAAAATCTCTTCAGGTATGCAAAGGAGCAGTCGGACAAGGTCACGAGATAGGAGGCCGAGCATGGGATCGAACGGCACGCCCGCGGGCGACGATGAACTGATTCTGGCGTTGGCGGCGGGCGCCACCGCGCGGGAGGCGGCCGAGCAAGCCGGCGTCGAGGAACGAACCGCCCACCGCCGGCTGACGGACGCCGACTTTCGGCGGGCCGTGAGCGAGGCCCGCGACCGGCTGTTCGATGCCGCTCGCGGCCGGCTCGCCAGTCTCGCCAGCAGGGCCGTGGGGACCCTGCAGCGGCTGATGGAAAGCGACAAACCGTCCGAGGCCCTGGGGGCCGCGAAAGCGGTGCTGGAGATGGGGCCGCGGTTGCGCGAGGCGACCGAAGTGGAACAGCGGATAAGCCGCTTGGAAGACGAGGACGACGAAGAGATCGACCGGATGCAAACGCCCGCGGGCGAGGAGGAACTGGTTCTGGCGTTGGCCGCCGGCGCCACCGTGCGGGAGGCGGCCGAGCAAGCCGGCGTCGAGGAACGAACCGCCCGCCGCCGGCTGGCGGACGCCGACTTTCGGCGGACCGTGAGTCGGGTCCGTGGCCGGCTGTTCGATTCCGCTCTCGGCCGGCTGGCCGGTCTCGCCAGCAGGGCCACCGGCGTCTTGGAGCGGCTGATGGCAAG